>PAYS01000032.1 GCA_002715265.1 Candidatus Pelagibacterales bacterium | reverse complement strand
ATAATTTATTTATCTCATCAAAATGACAGGAAAAACAATCTAAACAATTTGTATGATAGTTTTCATTTTTAGATTTCTCTTTTTGAGAAACATCTTCTTTAACGTACTTTAATCCATCACTAGTACATATAGGAATATCATTTTTAAAAGATTCAATATGACTAGCTGAATTAGCATGAGAAAATAATGCCATAAAAAAAGAAAATGTTAGGAAGTAAATACTATATTTTTTAAAAAAATTCATAACCTATTTTTCAGCTGAAACTACTCTTATATAACCATCGTTGGATCTTACTATATTTATTTTTGATCCATCACTAATTATTTCAGATTCTTTAGAAATAGCTTGAACTACTACAACCGTATCTCCCATATTGGTGTTTATAGTATACTCTACTCCATCACTTTTATTTCTCATTTCTTCTATTGCAGTCCCTGCCATAGCGCCACCAATAACAGCAATTACTATCGCCGCCTCTTCTAATACATTATCTCCTCCTGTTAATCCATATGTAGTCGCTCCTGCTAACGTAGCTCCTATTGCAGCGCCCCAATATTGCGTATCTTTTTTAAGGCCTGCAATTATGACTTTCCTGGATGTAATTATAATACCCGGGGTAGTGTCCATAATAATACCCACTTCCTCAGGGTTATAAATTGAGGATTTTTTATCTATACAACCAAATAGAATTATAAAAGTAGTTATTAATAAATATGAAAAATTATTTTTTAAACTGAACATAGTCTAATTATACATAAATAAAACACCCTTTAAATAAAAAAGAGTGTTTTATTATTTAATCATAACTATTAATGTTTTAATGCATATAAGTCATATAAAGCATAACCGTGACCTTCACTTGTCTCTGCTTTAATTTCTAGTCCTTTTCCGACAATTATATTATCATTTACCCATGAGTATTTTTCGCTCATAGTTGCTAATTTAAATTCTCCAAACCAATAATTTAATCCGTCACCTGGAGTAATTATTTCACCTTTACCAAATTTATCCCAAAATGACTCAGCTGCCACTAGTTTTGCTACATACTCTAACAATATTGTAGAGTTATCATCCATTTCGACATAACACCTAATATTTACGTCAACACTCCTAGAATATACATGCCCATCTTCAACACAATCTCTGATTTTACCTCCACCATCTTTAAATGTTATGGTTCCTCCGTTAAATAAAGTCATAATTCTGGACTTATCAACCATTTGCACAGGATTATTTAATGTAATGTTCCATTGTCCAATTTTTTCTTAATTTAAATCATTAGCTTTAAATAATGATGAAATAAAAAATGTAAAATATATAATTAATAAAATTTTAATAGTATTCATATATTCCTCCCACATTTAAATAAATAAATGCTAAAGTATTATTATTTAATATAAATAAGAAAATTTAGACGAGATTTTAAATTATATATCTTTGGATATGGGAGGCAAACTATGGATAGATTAAAAAATAAAGTAGCCTTTATAACTGGAGGTGGTGGAGGAATAGGACGAGCTACCGCAGAACGTTTTGCCGAGGAAGGTGCAAAAGTTATTATTGCAGAAATTGACATTGAAGCAGGTAAATCAGCTGCATTATCCGCTAAAAAAATAGCAAAAAATACTGGAGGTGATGCCTATTTTATAGAAACTAATGTTAGTGATGCAGATAGTGTTAAAACAGCTATAAAAAAAACTATTGAGAAATATGGAAAACTTCATATCCTGCATAATAATGCTGGAGGCTCTACCTTACTAGATGGTCCCGTAACAGAAGCTCCCATTGAAGAATTTTGGAGATGTATAAATCTAGATTTATTTGGTACATTTTTATGTTCTAAATATGCCATTCCAGAAATTGTAAAATCAGGCGGAGGATCAGTTATCAATATGTCATCCAATGTAGCTCTCATGGCTTTACCGGGTCGTGATTGTTATACCGCTGCAAAAGGAGCTATAGCTTCTATGACTAGATCTATGGCTGTTGAATACGCTTCAGATAAAATAAGAGTAAACGCCATAGCCCCTTCTGTAACTCTATCCGATCGTGTAAAAAAGCTTTTAGAAAAGAGCCCCGAAATTGAATCTATATCTAAAAAACACCTACTCGGTCTAGCAAAACCTATTCATGTAGCTGAACTAGCTGTATACCTAGGAGGAGATGAATCTTCTATTACAACAGGGCAAATCATACCTGTTGATAGTGGTGTTACAATTTACTGACACTAGTATTTAAAATTAAATATGATAAAATAGAATTCATAAAATTTTGGAGGCAATTGTGATTAATAATAAAAAAGAAAATTGGGATTTTGTTCATAATATTGCAAAAGATGCTAAATGGACCCCAGGATTAAGAGAAATATTTGATTATAGAGACTTAGGAATAAAAGAAGGAACAAAAGGTGACTATGTTGCCCATATCATTAAAGCAAATGGTAAAGAAATGAAAGACGAAGTAAAAGAATGGCATATGCATGACTGTGATTTTCAATTTGTTTTAGTACTAAATGGATGGGCTACTTTTGAATATGAAGGTTTAGGAACAAAAACAATTCGGAAAGGTGACGCTATAAATCAACGACCTAAAATAGCCCATAGAGAAATTGACTGCTCACCAGATTTTGAAGTACTTGAAATTGTTGCACCAGCAAATTTCAAAACACACATCGTGGAAGCTCCTAAAGCAAACATAGAAGCGGTAGAATAAAAATTTTACTTTTACCTATCCTGTAGTTTCAGGATAGGTAAAAAAAATATTGCTTACATATTTACTAAACAAACATCATATCTAACATAGCCCATTTTTTCAGCTGTTGGAGGTTGAAATGCAACTCCTTTGCTTACAAATGTGCTATCGTTCATCCATAAATATTTTTCAGCAATTGTCATCACTGTTGGACTAGTTATAAAATAAAAATCTTCAGAAGTTAATAATTCAGCAGCTTGCATTTTAGCTAAACCTTGTTCAGTAAGTTTATCCCTTCCTTTATATTCTACATATATCTGTGCACCATCATCCATTAATATACTTGCTCGAACATCTAATGAAAAACCATCAGGAGCAGTTACAGTCATCCAATCTCCACTAGGCTCTATAATTTTACCAGTGGATTCATCAACAGATTTTACCCATCCAGAAGGGGCATCCCATACAAGCCTATTTGGGGCCACTACCTGAGGCGGTAGAAGATCAGCTTGATATGTCATTGCATATGAAAGAGTTGGCGAATTTACTTCCTGAGCTTTTGAAATTCCGATCATTATAAAAACAGAAATAGTAATATTTAGAAATAAATAACTTAAATAATTTATACATTTTTCCTAAAAATACATATAAAAGCTTTTTGATTCTTCTGATTATCTAAGTTTAATTTGTCTGAATATATGTCATGTTGAACTACATTTATTAATTCTATCCTAGATGATTTTTCCAAATTTTCTAAGGTACTTTCGAAACCTTTTTCTATATAGTGCAAACCATTTATTCCAATTGCATAAATAGCTTCATCACTACACAGAGACAAAAGGTTTATTAATGCTTCAGGACCTAAATGACCATGCGTAAAAGTACCTGAACTAACAACAGCTCTATAATTATTAGGAATGTCTTCTATTGGTTTAGTTAAGTCAAAAGGATATAAATTTCTATATATTGATTTTTTATTTGCGACATCTATCATTTCAGGAGATATATCTACACCATCAATAATAAGCTTAGAATTTAATTTAAGCAATTCGTCACCTATAAGTCCAGTTCCACAACCCACATCACATATTGGACCATTTCCCTTAAAATAAATTAAAAGTTCTTTAGCAACATACTTATGATAGACATAAGACATTCCTTCCACATAAGTATCGTCATACACTTTAGAAAAATCTTTGTAATATTTTATACTATCCTCTGGAGTTTTAACTGCATAAGCATCTTTAAGAAGCTTAAGAGCTTTATCTGTCTTAGATTTTTCACTCATTAGATTTTAACATTCCATTTAGATCATCTATTTTTGGAAGCACCCAATTATTTCCTTCTCTTGAAATTTGAAAAGCATTCAGCGTCATAGAAATTAAATTATAATATCCGCATGTAACTACTAAGTCTATAACAGAATTATAACCCAATATATTTATAGCTTCTTCATAGGTTTGATCTAGAACATTTTTTAATAAATTACATTCAACTGCAAAATCAAAAACAATTTGTTCATCTAACTTTTTAAATAATGGTCGTTTTGCATTAGCAATATTATTTATATAATCAATATGTATTCCAGCTTTTTCAGCCAAAGGAGCATGTTGTTCCCATTCAAACTCTGAAGACCAACATCTACCAGTAGTAATAATAGCAAGTTCGGATAATCGCGAGGGCAAGCTACTTTCGTACCTAATATACTGGCCAACTTTTTGGGCATTCTTTGCAAATTTGGGATTATTTAACCATACTCTAATAGGCCCCACTACGCTTCCTCTTGGTCCATTAATGATTTCATTATATATCTCTAATTGTTCGGTATTCAGATCTTCTAATTTCCAATCTTTTATTCTAGACATTTTTAAGTAACCTTATCTATTAGCAAAACAGCTTTCTTGATAGCATTTAATAAATTTGTTTCGTCTGCAATTCCTTTTCCAGCAATATCGAAAGCTGTCCCGTGATCTACAGATGTTCTAATTATTGGCAAACCTATTGTAACATTAACACCATGCTCAATTCCCAATACTTTTACTGGGCCATGACCTTGATCATGATACATGGCAATAATTAAATCAAAACTCCCTTTTGAAGCCGAATAAAATAATGCATCAGCAGCTAGAGGTCCTTTTACGTTCCATCCTAACTCAAGACATTTTTTAATAGCAGGAGTTATTTTAATTTCTTCCTCACCTCTGCCAAAAGCCTTGTTTTCCCCAGCATGCGGATTTATTGCACATACTCCAATTGCAGGTTCTTTTTTGATAATTTTTTGAATTAACTTCTTACTTCTTTGAATAGTTCTAAATACTAATCCATCATCTATATTTTCTATCGCATCAATAAGTCCCATATGAGCCGTTACATGAGCAACATTTAATATAGGAGTCATTAACATTAAAGATACTTCTTTAGAGTTTGTTAAATCAGCTAACATTTCTGTATGACCTGGATATGTATATCCTGCTTTATGAAGAGAAATTTTACTAATTGGCCCAGTACAAATTGCACTAACTTGTTTTTTTAAAGCAAAATCTACAGCTTTTTTTACACATTGATAAGAAAACTCTCCACCATGTATACTATTAACGCCGTATTCTACATCCTCTGATGCAATATTAATATCGATACAATAAATGACGTTATTATCAATAGCATTAACTTCATCAGGACTTTTTATTGTTTCAACATTAATCTTATATTTTTTTATAATTGAAGAAGAATACAAATAATCTTTTTGACCAATTACTATGGGTATACAGTTTAAATTATTTAAACCATTATTATAAGCACCTATTATTATTTCAGGACCTATACCTGAAGGATCTCCCATAGTAATAGCTATTTTAGGTAACTTCATTATAAATCCAATTTATTGGTAGCGGAGGAGGGATTTGAACCCCCGACACATGGATTATGATTCCACTGCTCTAACCAACTGAGCTACTCCGCCAAAAACTATATTCTTCTATAAACCAAGTAGTAATATAATAATAACTATGCATTTACAACTATAACGAAACACTTTTATATTAAGAAGAGGAAAAAATAAAGAAATTATAAGAATATTTGTTTAAAACGAAGAACTTAATTTTGATGAGAAGCATATTAGGGGAAATATGCTTCTCTTAGTAAGATATATTAGCGGGAGCTTAAAATTACTTCCGCGCCAAAATAATTACCATATTTGATTAACTCAGCTTTTTTTGCTTCTGTAACATTACCACACGCAAACGCAGATGCTGTTGAAAGAAGAAACATTGCTGTAACTAATTTTATTAACATATTTTGTCTCCTAAATGATTAACAATCAGTTTACGCAATAAATTAATAATTAGATTAATAATGTTCTAAATTTCTATAAAGTATGAATTACTAACAATCAGAGAAAGGTTTTCTAACTTATAGGAATAAACTTGATTTGCAATGGGATAAGATATAAATAAATGTGCAAAAAATAATGTTAAAATTAAAATACATATTAATAATAAACATAACCTATAAATTATTATCATAAAACCCTTTCTCTGACTGTATGGGGAGAAACTATAATTTAATTAATTTTCTTCTTTGCTAATTGAAACATCATCTTCTGTTAAAATATTCATAGAATTTTTATGATTTTCCGCTCCATACAACCCCAAAATAAACAGTACTGTTAATAATATCCCTACTCCTATTAATCCTTTAATTTCTGTTCTATCCATAAATACCTCCTTTTATTTATTTATAATCTGACTAAATAAATAAATTATTCAAAAAATATGTATATTTTATGGATAAGTTAAAATTTTAAAACTAATATGAAACATGACCTATTTTATATATTTAAATAAAATTTTATTAAAAATATTAGCAGGAACTTTTATCGTTTATTCAATAATTTTTTCTAAAGTATATTGTAATGAAATTATTGGAAAACCTTCAATAATTGACGGAGATACTATAAAGATTTTAAATTATAAAATTCGTCTTCATGGTGTAGACTCACCAGAAATAAATCAGTTATGCTTAGATAAAAACAATAAACAATGGCAGTGTGGCATCCGTGCTAAAAATTCTCTAAATAATTTTATTAGCAATAAAAATATAAAATGTATCTATAATAAAAAAGATAGATATAAAAGATTCATAGGCACATGTTATTTAAATGAAATTGACATACAAGAATGGATGGTAAAAAATGGATGGGCTATTGCCTACAAAAAATACTCAAAAAAATATGTAGAAGCAGAAATATATGCCAAAAATAATAATTTAGGAATTTGGAAAGGTAAGTTTTTAGAACCATATAAATGGAGACGATTAAATAAATAACATACTAATATATTATTGATCGACAGGTTGAGATAATTTTTTTCCCTTTCCTTTACCCGACAATACCTTTTCTCTATATGCAATATATAAAGTACTACAAAATATCATTATACTTCCTATCCAAACATTTATCTCTGGTATTTCAGAAAAAAATAAAAACCCTATGCAGACCGCCCATATTAATTTTAAAAAATCAAATGGCATAATTATNCTTGTATCNCCCTCCCTCAAAGCCTGTGCTAATAACATTTGTGCACTAGTTCCTGTAATACCTATTAATAATAAAAATAACAAATCATATAATGTTGGAGTCTCCCAATAAAAATATGCAGCAAAACCAGATAAAGGAATCATAAATAAAACCATATAACTGGTAATAGTTACACTACTTTCCGTTCTACCTAAAATTTTTATGATAATTAGTGAAATAGACCAAACAGACGCTGAAAATAAGACTAATAGATGTCCTATATCAACTGAAGAATAAACAGGATCAATAACAACTATAGTCCCCACAAAACCAAATATAATTGCTATTATTCTTCTTATTCCCACAATCTCTTTTAAAAATATAACGGCTAAAATACTTGCAAAAAGTGGTGCCGTAAAACCTAAAGTAGATACTTCAGCTAATGGTGTTATGCTTAAAGAATAAAAAAATGACAGCATGGCAAGTACATTAAAAAACGATCGGGCAGCATGTAATTTTATTTTTTTTGTTTTTAATGGTTGGATTCCATATTTTATCAACCATGGAGCAATTACAAATAAGCCAAATAAATTTCTAAAAAACGCAATCTCAAATGGATGAAGATTTGTTGACATATATTTAATAGAGGCATGCATAATAGAAAATAATATAGTTGCTGCTATCATTAGACTAATTCCACGCAGCGCAGAACTTTCATTTAAGTTAAACATTATAAACTTCTACATTGATAAATTTCCTGATATCCAGCCTCCACCTAAAATTCTATCTTTTAAGTATATTACACATGCTTGGCCTGGTGCCACTCTGTAATTAGGCTCTTCTAAAGTAATTTTGGCTTGATCATTCTTTAAAATAGTAATATTAGCTTTCTGAATTTCGTATTCAGAACTCAATTGAACATCTGCATGTATAACTTCTTCATTTTTTAACAGTTCATCACCAATCCAAATAAATTCAGATACATCAAAACTTTTAATAGATAAATCTTTTTCTTTACCAACGTATACAGCATTGTTTTTAGAATCTATTTTAACCACATATAATGGAGTTCCATCTCCTGAAATTACACCTAAACCTCTTCTTTGCCCTATAGTAAAACCATCAATACCGGAGTGACTACCAATTATATTACCATTAATATCTAATATATGGCCTGATTTCATAATATCAGGACGTAATTTTTGTACTATTTCTCTATATCCTTTCTTAGACTGAGATTGCACAAAACATATATCTTGAGATTCTGGCTTATCGGACACAGGCAAATTAAATTTTTTTGCATATTCTCTTGTCATATCTTTAGTAACAGAACCCAAAGGAAATTTTAATTTACTCAAAATATTTTTAGGCGTAGCAAACAAAAAATAACTTTGATCTTTACTCATATCTCTTGCTCTATGTAAAGATACCTCTCCATTGTTATTTCTAATCTCAGCATAATGACCAGTTACTAACATTTCCGCACCTAGTTCCATGCTTGTATTTAATAAGTCTCTAAATTTCATTCGTTGATTACACCTTATACAAGGTATAGGTGTTTTTCCTTCTGCATATGTATTTGCAAAATCTTTCATGACATCATCTAAAAAATTTTTTTCATAATCTAAAGTATAATGAGGTATACCTAATTTATCAGAAACTCTCTTAGCATCATAAATATCTTGTCCCGCACAACAAGTTTTTGAAGAAGAATTTTTAGAGGCTCCTGTGTCATAAAGTTGCATAGTCAAACCTATTACTTCATATCCTTGCTCTACCATCATAGCTGCAGCAACTGCACTATCCACTCCACCAGACATGGCTACAGCGACCTTTTTATTTGCATTATTATTAGACATTATCTTCATTATTTTCATTTTTTTTAGCTAAATTTTCTTTATCTTCTAATTCCTTTTTAGCCAATAAATGTTTCTCTCTCAAAGAAATAAAATTATTAATTAAATCTTTTCCATATTCCATTGCCCATTCTGGTAAAAAGTGACCAGCATTATCCACTCCAGGCAATTTTACTACTCCTGGAATAGAACTAATAAACGCATTTTGCGCTTCTTGAGGAAAAAGAGGATCTCTCATACCTGAAATGGCTAAAATTAAACCTTCAAATTCTGTAGATAACCATTCTAATGATTGTTGTGCTAATTCAGCACCTGGTTTATTTGGATGATCTGGATATATTTTTGGCATAGTTCTTAATGCTATCTTACTTTCAAATGAGTCATAAGGTGCATGATAAGTATTACATTCTTTCAAATTTAAAATTTTATTTGTTCTTGCCATTATTGCTCTAACATTTAAATCTGGGTTATCAGAAATATATTTTCTCCAATCAGAGTAACTGTCAGACATAAGCTGGTTTCCAGTAGTAAGTATAGTATTATGAATTATAATTGCGTCTATTCTATCTCTAATTTCCATAGGAATGGTAAGCCCCAAAAATCCCCCCCATTCATGAACTACTAAAACGACATTTTTTAAATCTAACTGTTCTATAGCATTTATAATAGAAGAACGCATTGACTCAAATGTATAAGCTTTTTCATCTAAAGGTTTATCTGACCTTCCAAAACCAATCATATCCAATGCAACTGCCCTATAATTTGCATCAACAATTTCTTTAATAAAATGTCGCCATAGATATGACCATGTTGGTAACCCATGTAACATTAAAAATGTTAACTCAGAATTATTGTCACCTTCATCTACATAAGCCATTCTAATGTCTTTATAATCATCAAACCCTTTAATATTATTTATATATTTATCTTCATAGGGAAAATCAGGTATATTAAATAATTTCTCATTACTAGTTCTGTAAAATTTTGCCATTAAAAACCTCTATAGTTACTTTTTTAAACGAATGTCGCTTTGCGTTTCTGGTAGTGAAACAATTAATCCATCTAACTTATTTGTTAAAACAATCTGACAACCCAATCTTGATGTAAGAGTTAATCCAGAAGTTAAGTCCAGCATATCATCTTCATCCCAAGATGCGTTCTCCAATTTACCATACCATGATGGATCTATAATAACATGGCAAGTAGAACAAGCCATTGAACCTTCACAAGATCCTTCTAATTCAATTCCATTTTCTTGAGCAATCTCTAATATAGACATTTTTTCGCTTTCTACATTAAATTTTTTCTCATAAGTATTACTTTTAAAAATAATTGTTGGCATAGTATTCTATCTACTTATTTATATTATTTGCAATTATTCTAGATGCTAATTCTATTTCATCTTTACTAGTAAACCTACCTACTGAAATTCTAAAAGAACTCATTGCTTCTTTATCTTTTAATCCAATTGCTTTTAACACATAAGAAGGCTCAATTCCACCTGTTGAACAAGCAGAACCTGTAGAAAAAGCTACTTTATCTCCTATCTCATTAACCATTTTAGAAGCATCAAGTCCTTCAATCATTAAATTTAAATTATTACATAATCTAGTTTCTCCAAAAGCAGGACCATTTAAGCTAACTTTATCAACTAACTTTTTTAACATCTCATATAATAAATTTCTCATTGTTAAATTATGTTTAACGTATGATTTAATATTTTGATCTATTAATTTAATTGCTTCACCTAATCCAACTATTAACGGAGTGGGCAAAGTGCCAGACCTTATCAACCTCTCTTGACCTCCTCCATCTATTTGAGAAACCAATCTTATTCTAGGTCTTCTTCTAACAAATAACGCACCAACTCCCTTCGGAGCATATATTTTATGACCTGAAATACTTAATAAATCTACTCCAAGTGTATTTACATCAATATCTATATTACCTAACGCCTGAGCTGCATCTGTATGAAGCCATACATTATATTTTTTACATAGATTTGATATCTTTTTTAAAGGTTGTACAGTACCTATCTCATTATTTGCTAATATTATTGAAACTAGAGCAACATTATCATCAATTATGTGCTCTAATTGTTCTAAATCAACTAGGCCGTTCTTATCTACATTTAAAAATACTACCTCCGCACCATCTAACTGCATTGCATGTGCTGCCTCTATTACACATTTGTGTTCTAATTTAGAAACAATAATTTTTTTACGTCCTTCTTTTCTTTTTCTATATAAATAAGCCCCTTTAATAGCTAAATTATTCGACTCAGTTGCACCTGATGTAAATATAATTTCTTGTGATTCTCCACCAATAGTTTTAGCAATATTATATCTAGATTCTTCAATTGCTTCATTAGCCTGTTTGCCAAAAGCATGATTTATAGAATGAGGGTTTCCATATATATTAGTAAAATATGGAAGCATTTTTTGTGCTACTTCATTATCAACTGGAGTAGTTGATTGGTAATCTAAATAAATTGGCTTCATATTATCTAATATCATAATTCTTAAATCTATAAACTATTTTACACAAAACATCACTAAAGTGACTAATATTTTTTTTAGACAAAGGCTCGCACAAACTAATCCTTAAAGCCCCTTCCACTATAGATTTGTCTAGTCCCATAGCAACTAAAACATGACTATCAGAAACCTTCCCTGAAGAACATGCTGAACCTGAGCTAACCTCAAACCCTTCCAAATCTAACGCAATAACTAATTTTTTTGCGGACACACCTTTTATAGATATAGCAGAAGTATTAGAAACTCTATTAGAGTTTTCTCCAATTATTATAATATCTTTAAGATTATCCTTTAATTTATCTTCTAAATAATTTCTAGAATCCAATGTGTTATTTATAGTCATGTTAGATGCTAGTTCTATTGCTTTACCAAATCCTGCTATTTCTGCTACGGCTTCAGTTCCAGCCCTAAAACCTCTCTCTTGGCCGCCACCTTTAATTAGAGGTTTAAATTTATTCTTAATATTTTCTCTTAATATCAAACAGCCTGACCCTTTTGGCCCACCTACTTTATGAGACGATATAGTTAACAAGTCTATATTTAAGCTTGAAATTGAAATAGGGATTCTTCCTATAGCTTGAACGGCATCTACATGAAATAAAGCATTATATTTTCTGCATAACTTTGAAACTTCTTCTAACGGTTGAATAATACCTGTTTCATTATTTACAGCCATTACTGATACAATTTTATAATCACTTTCAATATTTTTAAGAAGTTCTTCTAAATGATTTAATGATATTATACCATTTTTACCAACTGATATAAATTTTGGATTATTAAATTGATTCAAAATAGATGGGTGTTCAATAGCTGAAATAATAACATTATGATTCATTGTAAAATTTGACACTAATGTATTAGCTTCTGTTGCACCAGATGTAAAAACAATATCTTGAGAGTTACAATCTAGTAAATTCCCTATATTATCTCTCGCATCTTCAATAACCGATTTTACTTTTCGTCCGGAAGCATGAATTGAAGAAGGGTTACCTACATACTTTTGAACATCCATCATCATATTGAAAGCATCATCATATATAGGAGCAGACGCATTATAATCCATATAAAATCTCATTTTTACTCCTATAGAAAACTATTTAATTAATTTCTTAGCGGGTATACCTACCATTGTAACCTCAGGTGGCACATCAGATATTACTACAGCATTAGATCCTATCTTAGCATTTTTTCCTACTAGAATTGGACCTAATAATTTAGCTCCTGCTCCAATTATTACTCCATCAGATATTGTAGGATGACGTTTTTCTTTTTTTGTACTTGTACTACCTAGTGTAACCCCATGGTAAATAAATACATCATCTCCAACTTTGGCAGTTTCTCCTATAACAACACCCATACCATGGTCAATAAAAAACCTTTTTCCAATTTCTGCAGCAGGATGAATTTCTATTCCGGTTAAAAATCTTGATAAATGAGAAATAAAACGTGCTATTAAAAATAATTTTATATTCCATAAAAAATGAGAAATTCTATGAAAAAATAAAGCATGTAATCCAGGGTAACATAATATTATTTCTAAAGTAGACCTTGCCGCAGGATCACGTTTTTTCATTGATTTAATTTGATCTTTTATAGAACCAAACATGTATTAATAAACTCCTATTGAATTTAATATGATAATTTATTATAAACACATTTTAAATATTTTTATTATTTATCATATAGCTATATTTAAATAATGATTATATACACATTACTATAAATTAAATATAAATAAGTAAAATTTTTTATTTAATCAATTTATTAGGAAATTATATGCCTGAAATTATTATTCCTGGTCCAGAAGGTAGGTTAGAAGCTAGATACCAAAAAGGAAAAGACCAAAGGTCCCCTATTTGCCTTGTATTACATCCGCACCCTAGACAAGGAGGTACTATGAATAATAAAATTGTTTATAATATTTATCATGCATTTAAAAATATGGGTTTAGCTACTTTAAGATTTAATTTCAGAGGGGTGGGAAAAAGTCAGGGTTCTTATGATAATGGTGTTGGTGAACTTACTGACGCAGCTGCGGCTTTAGATTGGTTACAGAATGAAAATCCGACGGCACAAAACACTTGGATTGCTGGTTTTTCTTTTGGGTCTTGGCTTGCACTTCAACTCCTTATGAGAAGACCAGAAATAGCTGGCTTTATAGCAGTAAGCCCTCCTGCAAACTTATATGATTTTTCATTCTTAGCTCCATGCCCAGCTTCTGGATTAATTATTCAAGGTACAGATGATAAAATAGTTGAAGCCGAACAAGTTTCAGAGTTAGCAGATAAATTGAATAAACAAAAAAACTTAAAAATAGTATATAAAAAACTTATAGGTGCTGATCATTTTTTTAAAAATGAATTAGATGACATCCAAGATGTAATTACGAAATATCTAAGAAAATCTATTTAACATTTGGAAAATTTAAAAGACCACCTGAAACATCTATTTTAATTCCAGTTACATTATTTTCAGTAAGGGGCAAACCTTTGTAACTTCTAACAGCCAAGTAAGCAAAAGCTTGTGCCTCAATTGCATCTATATCCCAATCATTCAAATTCATAAATTTAGTATTATTATTAAATTCTTCTCTAATTCCATTCATTATTGCTTTATTATGAGCTCCTCCTCCTGAAATATATATATATTTTGGATTTATATTTAATAAATCTGTATGTTTCTTTAAAGTAACGCTTACTAACCTAGATAAAGTCGCTAATTTATCGACAGGACTTATACCTTCAACACAACTCATTATATAAGAGTTTAATTCATTTTTATCTAATGATTTAGGTGGAAGTTTATTAAACCATTTAAACTTTAAAATTTTACAAATAATATCTAAATATATTTTACCAGATAATGCTTTTTTACCCCCATAATCCATATCAAGATTAAAATATTTATTAACAAGTAAATCAATAGGTCCATTTCCCGGCCCAATATCAAAACAATACTTTACGTCTTTAAATTCATTAATATAAGTCATATTTGATACTCCTCCTATATTTATAAATATACATGGATAACTTTTATTAGATAATGAATTCAATAAAGTCTTATGCCACAGCGAAGCTAAAGGAGCACCTTCACCACCTAAACAAATATCTCTGTATCTAAAATTTGAAATTACAGGAATATTTAAAGAATTAGAAAGCATTTTTCCATTTCCTATCTGCCAAGTCCAACACTCCTCTGGTTTATGTAACAATGTTTGACCGTGAAACCCAATTATATCAACTTTTGACAAAGGATAATTATTTAGTTTAGCTGCCATTTTAATAGATTTAATGTGAAATAAAGTTATTTGATTACAAACTTCAATATAATTATTTTTATTAATAAAAAACTGATTGATTAACTTTTTTATTTTAGATGTATACTTATAAGAAGCAAAAAATAATTGATGAAAATAATTATTTCCATCAGTTACAATACATGAAACATCTACACCATCCATTGAAGTCCCACTCATAAGACCAATTGCAGTCATCTTTATTTTATTATTCAAATGTTTATATATGTATTTATCTCTTGTTTTCATTATGTTTGTCCTTTAAAAAATAAGTATAATATTTTTTAAGGTATTCAAATGGCAAATAGCAATTCTGAATTTATTAAAGAGATTACAGCACGTGGCTTTATACATCAAGCTACAGATATTGATAACTTAGATAAACTGCTTGATAATCAAAAAAAAGTACCAGGATATATTGGGTTTGATTGTACTGCGCCTAGTCTACATGTAGGCTCCCTTATTCAAATTATGTTATTAAGATGGTATCAAAAATGTGGTCATACTCCTATTGTTCTAATTGGTGGAGGTACAACTTTAATCGGAGACCCTTCAGGAAAAGATGAATCCAGGAAGCTATTAACTAATGAAATTATTAAAGAAAATACTGCAGGAATAAAAAATGTATTTAAAAAATTTATAAAATTTGAACAGGCTAATAATTCAGCCTTAATTATTAATAATTCTGAATGGCTAACTAAATTAAATTATATAAATTTTTTAAGAGACTTTGGGAAACACTTTTCAATAAATAGGATGCTTGGTTTTGATTCTGTTAAATTAAGATTAGATAGAGAACAACCATTATCATTTCTTGAATTTAACTACATGATACTTCAAGCTTATGATTTTCATGAATTAAATAAAAGATATGGTTGCCAATTACAAATGGGTGGATCAGATCAATGGGGAAACATAATAAATGGGGTAGAATTACACAGAAGAGTAAGCAATTATGAAAATAAAACTTTATATGGCTTAACATCTCCTTTGATAACTACATCTTCAGGAAGTAAAATGGGTAAAACTGCAAAAGGAGCTATTTGGCTTAATCAAGATTTGTGTTCACCATGGGACTATTGGCAATTCTGGAGAAATACTGAAGATCAAGATGTAATAAAATTTATAAAATTATTTACTGAAATTGAATTTAATGAAATAGAAAAGCTTCAGAGGTTAAAAGGTTCAGAAATAAATGATGCAAAAATTATATTAGCTGACGCCGCTACTAAACTTTTACATGGAGAAAAATTTGCAAAAGAAGCTAAAGAAACAGCAAATAATTTATTTAATAATGAACAAGTAGACGCTAACTTACCTACTATAGAAATCTCTAGTGAAGAGTTAAATATAGGTGTTCCAATTTTAGACTGTTTCATAAAAAATAACTATCTAGTTAAATCTAAAGGTGATGCAAGAAGGTTAATTAGAGGAAAAGGTGCAAAATTAAATGATGAAATTATTACAGATGAAAATTATATTTTATCTCAAGGCGACTTTAACAATAAAAAAGAAATAAAATTGTCAGCTGGTAAAAAAAGACATGTTTTAATTAAGAGAACTTAATTACTATTCTAAAAAATCAAATATATTTCTTAATAAACCTGGAGTTAAAGCAGAAATTGGATTGATTTCCGACTTCAAATCATTCCAATTCCCACTTGTATTATAGTTTATAGCAAATAGTCCTTCATCTTCCTTACCTACAATAATTTCTCCAATTATAGGAATATTATTAAATACACTATTAATTTTATAAGCAGGAATTAAAGCTCCTTTAATATCTAGACTGTTATTATTAGTATTAACAATTCCTTCACCTGTAAGACCTAAAGAAAAACCATAAGCCCTAGATTTTACTATATTGTAAATATTGTTTTTACCAAAAAATTGAGCGTCAAATTGTTCGAATTCAATGCCATCATTTTCAAGCAATTCTATTAATCCAGTTAAAGAAGCTGCGAGCAATAATTCTGCAAAAAAAGGCGTCTTCATGATCTTAAATTCATCTATGCTAATAGTACCCATAATATCATTATCTTCATCTAAATCTCCATAAAAACCTTCTGATGAAAATAATCCTCCTTTTATTTCTGTTTTATAATCTAATATCTTAAAAAACTTACCTGCATCTGTTGCAGATAGTGAATAAAAATTTCTACTTTTGTTCTTGCTATCAACTGCACTTAAAAATACTAAATCCTCTTCACCATAATATTTTCCTTTTATAGAAAGCTCTTTCAATTTACCGGACTCTCGAACATATTTTAAATTAGTATTGTCTAACGATATATTACTATCTATTATAAATTTTTTTAGATTTGCGTTAATAAACAAATCAATATCATTTGTTTTATTACCGTTTTTAAATGTATCTAAATTTAAGATTCCACTTTCAATATCAATATTAATATATTTATTAAAAACGAAATTTACGTATGCAACTAAGTTATTTTTATCATATAAAAATTTAGAGAAATTTATAAATATATTTTCTTTGGTAAATTCACTAATGAACCCTTCAAAAAAATTAATAGAGTCATTATATTGAAATTTAATATCATTAAATAAAAAATCTTTATTAACTTTTGCTGAAATTATAAGATCAGAATTTACTCCATTTATTTTATTATAATTAATATGCGGTATAGAAATATTTGAATTAGAATAATCAATATTTAAAATTAAATCCCAATGCAAAAGACTTCTATTAACCTCTAATGAATACTCAGACTCCCCATTAATAATATAATTATCAAGTTTTAATAATTTTCTAACATTATTATCTACAATATAATTTATTAATAGTTTTTCTAATTCATAATTTTTAATATATTTAAATTGTAAATTTCTATTTAATAATGATGCATTACCACTGATAGTTATATCTTCATTATTATAATCCATATTAAAAGTAATTTCTTTTATTGAATTTATGCTAATTGGTTTATAAAAATTACTTTTATTAATCTTAGAAAAATTACTTATACTACCTGACATGTTAAAATTTAAAATTTTAAAATCACTTAATTCAATTTCATTTTTGAGATTAAAAAGTCCTGAAAATTGATTCAAATTTAAACTTTTATATTCATTGGCAATATCAAAATTTTTTACAAATGATTTGATATTTATTAATTCTCCTGCTGAGGAAAATATTAGTTTTGTAATATTATTTTTAGCATTATAAATTATATTTAGATTACTTATTTCAATACTATCTATATAAAAATCTTCAATAACTGCTGAAAATTTTGTTAATATTGAATTATCAATATCTATATTTGCAGTTCCACTCACCAATAAGCTTAATGCATCATCAATTTGGGGTATATGAACATCTAAATTTGTTATATTCAAATTATTAAAATTAAAGACACCAGACAGGCTGTATTGCTTATTAATAAATTTTGCCTTTCCAGCATACTCAATAAATTTATTTTCATTTAATTCATCATCAAATACTAACCTAAATTTATTAATATTAAAAATTCCATTGTCATAGTTATTAAAATTAAATATCAGTGTATTTATATTTTTATAATCTATAATATATTTATCGTTTAAAGCATTAAAGTGTATATCTTTTATTATACCATCTATACTATATTTATATTTATTTATTAGTGAGTAGTCAGAAGGAATTATTATATTGAAATTAGTATTTATAACTCCATCAGAATTCAAATTCTCTTTAATGTCTATTAAATTTAAATCTTCTATTACCGTTGTTAATTCGTTTAAATTACCATTTAATGAAAAATTTAAATATTTTTCTGATTGTAGGTTTTGAGATTTAAATGATAAATCTATAATATTTAAATTTCTTAAACTTAAATCTTTTATAAAAATGTTAATATCTATTATTTTATCATCAACTAATTTGAAAGATGCACTCCCCGAATATTCGTTTACCAATAAATTATTTAAATCCTTATTATTAAATAATGATAATGATCCTAAATGATAATTTAAAAAATCAATTTTTATATTTAAAAAATTGGTCAATTTCTTATCTGCATAGCCATCTATTAAAGCATATATAATAGAACCTTGATCATTATGAATATCAAATTTTAAATTTTCATATTTTAATATTTTTGTTTGAAAATCATAATTTCCTGATAATAAGAAATTTTCGTAATAAAGATTTTCTTGCATTAAATAAGAATTTATATATTTCTCTGTAAATTTTATATCACCTATCTTTGAAGCTATATTAAAATGTATATTCTTGAATTCATTATTCTCTATAAATAAATTTATACTACCGCTTATTTTTATGTCATTAGTTTTTATAGGCAATAAAACATAACTTTCTATATTGAAATGCTTTAAATTTAGTTCACTAAATACTAAAGATAATTCAGTCTCATTAAATGATTTAAACGCTGTAAAATTAATTTCGGTAAATCTTTCACTCTCAAATTTATATCTAAATTTTCCATTTATATTGGAGTCTTTTGATAATATATTTATATTTTTTATTTCATCTACAGTATCAGAACTAATTAATTTTATAGTACCATTAACAACTGTTGCAATATTTGACTGATTTATTAAATTTATTAAAAGTTTTGGATTTATGATATTAGTATTATCTTTATCCATATATTTAATTTCAATATAAGGGTCTAATAAATTTATATTTTCGTAATTTCTATAACCGGTAATGCATGTTAAATAATCACAATTAAAAGTTATATTTTTAATATTAGCATTGGTAATTTGTTTGAATTTATGAAATTCAAATTTACTTATTTCTATTTGATATTTGTCATTAAATTTATTTTTAGAAACTTTAATATTGTCAAATTTAATATCTATATCAAAATACCAACTAATTAAATTTGATAAATATTTATCATGATCCTTAATAAATATACTATTATTGTTATGTAAATATAAATAAGATGCGAACAAAATTAAAAAAATTATTGAGCTTGCGCCAGAAATNAAAAANAAAANTAATTTAAATAACTTTTTTATCCACATAACTTGAAAATTTCAGTTGAATAATTATTAATAATAATAATATATNTTAAAAATTAAATATATTTTATATTTATTTACTAAATAAGGAATTAATATGCCTGAATTACTAAGTACTAATGATTTAGCCCCAAAATTTTCAATTAAATGTGATGGTAATAGAAATATAGATACTAATACCATTAATAATCCATATATTATTTATTTCTATCCAAAAGATGACACTCCAGGGTGCACCATAGAAGCTATTGATTTTTCATCTAATATAGACTTTTTTAATACTAATAATATAACAATTATTGGCATTTCAAAGGACACTATTGAAAAACATGAAAAATTTAAATCAAAACATAATTTAAAAGTTTTACTAGGATCTGATATCTCTGGTGCAGTTTGTGAAAAATTTGGCGTCTGGGTTGAAAAATCCATGTATGGAAAAAAATATATGGGTATAGAAAGGTCAACATTTTTAATAAATTCAGACAATACTATTTATAAAGACTGGAGAAAAGTTAAAGTAAAAGGTCATGTAGAGGAAGTAATTAAATTTAGTAAAGAAATGCTAAATATTAGTTAGTTTTGTTAGAACTATGTGCTAAAGCTGCCTCTATAAAAAGATCTAAATCTCCGTCTAAAACTGATTGACAATTCGATGATTCTACTCCTGTTCTTAAATCTTTAATCATTTGATAAGGTTGTAGTACATATGATCTAATTTGATTGCCCCAGCCTATATCAGTTTTTAATGATTCAGACTCACTCTTTTCAAGTTCTTTTTTTTGCAATTCAAACTCATATAATTTTGCCCTTAACATATTATAAGCTTCCGTTTTATTTTGATGCTGTGATCTATGAGATTGACATTGAACTACTATATTTTCAGGCAAATAAGTAATCCTAACAGCACTATCGGTCCTATTAACATGCTGTCCCCCTGCACCAGAGGCTCTATATGTATCTATTCTTATATCCTTTTCATCTATATCAATTTTTATATTTTCTTCAATTACTGGATAAACCCATACACTAGCAAATGAAGTATGCCTTCTATTTTGTGAATCAAAAGGTGAAATTCTTACTAATCTATGAACTCCTGATTCAGATTTTAGCCATCCATAAGCATTTATTCCTGTAATGCATATAGATATTGATTTAATTCCAGCTTCTTCTCCTTTATGTTCCTCAATAATTTTAATTTTATATTTTTTAGTTTCAGCCCATCTAGAATACATTCTAAGCAACATCTGGACCCAATCCTGACTTTCGGTACCTCCCGCTCCAGCATTTATCTCCAAAAAACAATCATTTTTATCCATATCTCCAGATAATAGAGTTTCTAACTGCTTATTCTGAAGATTTTTATACAATTCTTCAAGTTTCAAAGTAGATTCAGAAATTAAAGATTTGTCATTTTCTTCTTGAGATAGCTTTAAAATTTCTAAAGTTTCTTCAAATTCATATTTTAAATTTTCATAACTATTTAATTTTTCTTCTAATAAAGTTCTATCTCGCATTAATTTTTGAGCACTTTCTCTATCATTCCACAAACTTGGATCTTCTACCTTAGAGTTTAATTCACTCAATAACTTTTTAGAATTATCAGGGTCAAAGATGCCTCCGAATAATTTCAAATGATGCATTTATATTTTTAATTAAAACTTCAATTTCATTACTCATATTTACTCCTATAATTTTATTTAATATATCTGTTCATTAAAAGTATCCATTTCTTGAGATTTGTCTTTGTCAGACCCATATACTTTAGGTGCTGTTCCATTAATAAAAGCTTCAAATATTATTTCAGTACTGTTTACTGTGGGTAGTAATCCTGTCTTTGCATCTATTTTTACAATATCAATTGTATTAGGAATTGATATAGGATCATCATTATATTTAATTAAAGCTTTTTCCATAAACTTACCCCAAATTGGAGCAGATACTTTTCCGCCAGTTTCTTTTAAGCCAAGTGATCTGGGTTGATCATATCCAACATAGACACCAACTACCAATTTAGATGAATAACCAATAAACCAAGCATCTTTATTATCATTTGTAGTACCAGTTTTTCCACCTATGTAGTTACTTATATTTTTTAAACTTTTTCCTGTACCATTTTTAATAACTCCATCTAATAGCCATGAAATCTGGTATGCATGTCCTTCGGAAATTATTTTTGGAAATATTTTTTTTTGATCAAAAATATCATAATTAATATCTTTTTTATTGCAAATTTCACATGCAGTATCATCTCTCCTAAATATAATTTCACCTTCTCTATTATGGATTGTTTCTATAAATTCTGGTTTTATTAGTTTGCCATTATTTACAAAACTCGCATAAGCTACTGTTAAATTTAATAGTGAAGTTTCACCTGCACCTAATGCAGTTGCTAATTGTTCTGGATAATCACCAATATTGAACCTTTTTGAAATTTCTACTATTTTATCAACACCAATAGTATTAGCTAAACGAACTGTCATTACATTTCTGGATTTTTCCATTCCTGTTCTTAATGTACTTAATCCGTAATATTTACCTGAATAATTTTTGGGTATCCATTCTTCTAAACCAGGCCCCTGATCAATCACTAATGGTGAATCTAATATCAAACTTGAGGGTGTTAGCCCTTGCTCTAATGCTGCGAGATATACAAAAGGCTTAAATGCAGATCCAGCTTGTCTTTTTGCCTGTGTAACTCTATTAAATTTACTTTCTATAAAGTTACGACCTCCTACTAATGCTAAAACTTTACCTGTATTAGGTTCTATAGCCACTAAAGCACCATTAACCTCAGGTTTTTGATATATTATAAATTTATTTTTAATATTATTATTTTCTTTTGAAACACCATCTTTAACATAGATAATATCGCCTTCATTAATTATACCATTTAAATAATGAGAAACATTAATTAAATCGGGTTTTGATTCACTACCTAAAACCCATGATGAACTAGTAAGATCTAACAAACCTTCATCTCCATTAGATAAGCTTAGTATAATGTCATTTTCTGTAATAGATTTAACTAAAGCTAAAGAAATATTATTAGAAGAGGAATTTATAGCCTGATAATCTTTCCAATTCACAATTCCATCATTTCCTATGTTTTTAATTGCACCTCTCCAACCCTGACGTCTATCATATTCTTCTAATCCATATTCTAGAGCTTCTTCAGCATATTTTTGTAACTCTTCATCTAAAGTAGTAAAAATATATAACCCAGAACTGTATAACTTATCTTTTCCATATTTAATGATTAAAGCTTTTCTTACCTCTTCAGTAAAATACTCTGCGGTGAAATTTAGTTTTTTATTATTTTTTGGTATTAAAATATTCTCTGACAAATTTTTGTTATAATCTGAGGTATGTATAACACCTTCTTCAAATAATCTCCGTAAAACATAGTTTCTTCTCTCTTTTGCCGCATCAGGGTATTTTATAGGATGGTAATTATTTGGACCTTTGGGCAAACCTGCTAAATATGCTATCTCAGATAAATTTAAATCTTCTATAGATTTATTGAAATAATTTTTTGCCGCCACTACTATTCCATATGACCGCATACCTAAGAAAATTTCATTCAAATACAATTCAATAATTTTTTCTTTAGATAAATTGCGTTCTATTCGTAGAGCTAGCATTGCTTCCTTAACTTTTCTATCTAAAGATACTTCATTAGTTAATAAAAAATTTTTTGCAACTTGTTGCGTAATAGTAGAGGCACCTACTAACCTATTTCCATTAATTACATTAAATACATTTGTAACCACTGCTCTAATTATTCCTTGAAAATCTAAACCATCATGATTAAAAAAGTTTTTATCTTCTGCAACTACAAATGCTTTAACTAACAAGTCTGGGATAGCTTCGTATGGAACAAATATTCTTTTTTCATCTGCAAATTCAGATATAATATTTTCATTGCTGGAATAGACTCTGGTTAAAGCTTTAGGTTGATATGTCTGAAGTTGCTTATAATCTGGCAAAGTGTTTCCATAATTCCATAATAATGAAACCACACCAATAAACGCTATTATTGCAATACTAATAGACGTAAAGAATAAATAATATAATATTTTCCACATTAACTATACCTATACAAAAGTTACCTTGACACTTCCAATGCCCTCAATACTAACTTCAACTAAATCACCCGCACATAACCATTTTGTTTGTACTAAACTACCTAATAAAATCATAGAGCCTTTAGGTATATATTTACCTATAATATCTTTTCTTGAAACTATCCAAGAATATGCATTCATTGGATGGCCTAAAATATCTTTACCATAC
>PAYS01000031.1 GCA_002715265.1 Candidatus Pelagibacterales bacterium | reverse complement strand
TAAAGAAAAAGATTTGGTTTACTCTTTTGGCTTTAATAGTTTATCGGTTAGGTACGTATATTCCTCTTCCTGGAATAGACTCTCAAGTTTTGGACGATATATTTCAACAAAATGCTGGAGGAATATTAGGCATGTTCGATATGTTTTCTGGGGGAGCTCTCGGAAGAATGACTATTTTTGCATTAAACATTATGCCTTATATTTCTGCGTCTATTATAATTCAATTAATGACTACTGTTTCTCCACATTTAGCAGCATTAAAAAAAGATGGAGATAATGGTAGAAAAAAAATAATACAGTACACAAGATATGGAACAGTAGTTTTGGCTGCGGTACAAGCATTAGGTATTGCTAGTGGTTTAGAAAATTTAACATCTTCTTCTGGGCCAGCTGTTATGGCTCCTGGACTTTTTTTTAAATTTACAACTGTAGTTTCTCTTACTAGTGGAACAATATTTTTAATGTGGTTAGGTGAGCAGATAACTGCTAGGGGAATTGGAAATGGAATTTCCTTAATAATTATGGCAGGGATTGTAGCAAATTTACCAGTTGCTTTAGTATCCACGCTTGAGTTAGGTAAAACAGGAGCTTTATCAGGATTATTTATTATATTTCTATTAATTATGTCCGTTTTAGTCATTGCATTTATAGTTTTTGTTGAAAGAGCTCAGAGGAGGTTGCTTATTCAATATCCTAAAAGACAGGTTGGCATGAAAATATTTCAGGGAGACAGCAGCCACCTTCCTTTAAAAATAAATACTGCTGGTGTAATTCCTCCAATTTTTGCTTCATCTATTTTATTACTTCCTGTTACTGCAATGAGTTTTAATGCTGGTTCTGGTCCTAGTTGGCTCTTGGACATTACAGCTTTAATGGGAAGAGGGCAGCCTTTATACATGGCCCTTTATGTTGCAGCAATAATGTTTTTTGCTTTTTTCTACACCTCAATTGTATTTAACCCAGAAGATACTGCAGATAATTTAAAAAAAAATGGAGGTTTTATTCCGGGTATAAGACCTGGAGAAAATACTACTAAATATATTGACTATGTTTTAACAAGGCTAACAGTTGTTGGGGCGTTATATTTAAGTTTAGTTTGTATATTACCAGAGTTACTAATAGCAAAATATGCGGTTCCATTTTATTTTGGTGGGACTAGTTTATTAATTGTTGTAAATGTTACAATGGATACGGTTGCTCAAATTCATTCACATTTAATAGCACAACAATATGAAGGATTAATTAAAAAATCTAAGTTAAGAGGTAGGATATAATATGATAATTATTTTATTTGGTCCGCCTGGATGTGGAAAAGGAACTCAGGCAGCACTTATAAAAAAGAATTTTGGTTATCCTCATCTCTCTACTGGGGACATGCTTAGGGAGGCAGTAAATAATAACACTGAAACTGGACAATTAGCAGCTAAAATTATGGAACAAGGTAAACTAGTTTCTGATGAAATAGTAATAAATATTATTAAAGAAAGAATAGTAAAAGATGATTGTGAAAAAGGTTTTATATTAGATGGCTTTCCCAGAACTTTGTCACAAGCTGAGGCTTTAGATAAAATGTTAAAAAATTTAAATCGACATGTAAAATTAGTAATTGAATTTGCTGTTAACGATAATGTATTGATTGAAAGAATAGCGGGAAGGTTTTCCTGCAAGGATTGTGGAGCTGGTTATAATGACCTTACTTTAATTCCTAAAAAAGAAGGAGTATGTGATATTTGTGGAGGTCATAATTTTATAAGACGCAAAGATGATAATAAGGAAACCACTTTAAAAAGATTAGAGGCATATAATGAGGAGACTATGCCTTTATTACCTTACTATAAGAAAAAAAATTTACTATTTTCAATTGATGGTTTAGCTAAAATAGATGATGTTGCAAACGAAGTTGAGGAATTAATAAAAAAATGAGATAGTTATCGTTGACTTGCTCGCTGAGGTGAATATAATCGCCAATCTCGAGCTATTCAGTGATTTTGAGAATAAATAGGAGGATGTATTGGCAAGAATTTCAGGAGTAAATGTTCCAACAGGTAAAAGAGTAGAAATAGCTCTAACCTATATATATGGAATTGGTAAGAATACTGCTTCAAAAATAATTGAAGAAGCTGGAGTGCCTAAATCTAGGAGAGTTAATGAATTAACAGAGGTAGAATTAGATAAACTGAGAGATTTAACTGCAAAAATGACTCTAGAAGGTGACTTGAGAAGTATAATTTCTATGAATATTAAAAGACTAAGGGACTCAGGTTGTTACAAAGGTGTTAGACATAGAAAAGGTTTGCCAGTGAGAGGGCAAAGAACTAAGACGAATGCCAGAACTCGTAAAGGAAGAAATATGGCAATTGCAAATAAAAAAACCGTTTAGTGAAGGAATAGTTATGGCTGTAAAAGAAACTAAAAAGAAAAAAGAAAAGAAGAATATTACATCTGGAGTAGCACATGTAAATTCTACTTTTAATAACACTATTATTACAATTACAGATCATCAAGGAAATACTGTTTCTTGGTCTTCTGCGGGTACACAAGGTTTTAAAGGTTCAAGAAAATCAACACCTTTTGCAGCACAATTAGCGGCTGAAGATGCGGGTAAAAAGGCTCAAGAACATGGTTTAAAAGTTTTAGAAGTAGAAGTAAGTGGGCCTGGGGCTGGAAGAGAATCTGCTTTGAGAGCACTGCAAACAATAGGATTTACGGTGACTACTATAAGGGATGTTACACCTATTCCTCATAATGGTTGTAGGCCTCCAAAAAGAAGAAGAGTATAATTACAATTAAGCTAATATATAAAATTTAATTATAAAACTTAAGGAATTAATAGTGATAGAAAAAAACTGGAATGATATGATTAAGCCTTCAAATGTTGTAATAACTGCTAAGGGAGGTGACGTTAAAGGAACTGTAGTTGCAGAACCTATAGAGAAGGGTTATGGGCTTACACTAGGTAACTCACTTAGAAGAGTTTTATTATCTTCACTTCAAGGCGCTGCCGTAACTGCTATAAAAATTGAAAATGTTTTGCATGAGTTTTCAAGTATTTCTGGAGTTCGTGAAGATGTGGTAGATATTATATTAAATGTAAAAAATATAGCAGTTAAATCATTTATAGATGGAAAAACTAATGTTATTCTAGAAGCTACAGGTCCGTGTGAAGTTACAGCAGGGATGATACAAAGTAATGCTAATGTGGAAATAATGAATCCTGATTTAGTATTATGTCATTTAGACAAAGAAGCAACTTTGAATATTGATTTTACAATTAATACAGGTAGAGGTTATCAGCCAGCTCAAAAGAATAAACCTGAAGATGCTTCAATAGGATTAATTCCAATAGATGCAATATTTAGTCCTATTAAAACAGTTTCGTATAAAATAGAAAATGCTAGGGTCGGGCAAGATACAGATTATGATAAATTATTGTTAGATATCGAGACGGATGGAACCATCACACCAGAAGATGCCACGGCTTTATCTGCAAGAATTTTGATGGATCAATTAGGTAAGTTTGTTAATTTTGAAGATCCGCAACCAGAAGTTGTTGAAGAGGAGCCTACTCCAGAGTCTCTTATGAACCCTCATCTTTTAAGAAAGGTAGAAGAGCTGGAACTTTCAGTTAGATCTGCTAATTGTTTAAAAAATGATAATATTGTTTATATAGGTGATCTTGTTCAAAAATCTGAATCAGAAATGTTAAGAACGCCTAATTTTGGAAGAAAATCATTGAATGAAATAAAAGAGGTTTTAACTAATATGGGATTAAATTTGGGACAAATTATTCCTGAATGGCCTCCAGAGAATATTGAACAATTAGCAAAAAAAATAGATGATCATTTTTAATAATCGACTAGAGGAATAGTTATGAGACATAAATTAGCACATCGAAAATTAAATAGAACGAGTTCTCACAGGAAAGCTATGTTTGCTAACATGTCAACTGCCTTAATTAAGCATGAACAAATAAGGACCACAGTAGCTAAGGCTAAAGAATTAAGGCCAATTGTAGAAAAATTAATTACATTAGGTAAAAAAGGTAGTTTACATGCTAGAAGGAATGCTATTTCAAGGTTGTCTCCTGATGCACAAGTCGATAAGTTATTCGGAGAAATAGCAGAAAGGTATGCAGATAGAAGAGGAGGATATACCCGTATTATTAAAGCTGGAAAGAGGTATGGTGATAATGCTCCGATGGCATACATAGAGCTAGTTGATAGAAATATTGAGGCTAAAGGCAAGGATAGCGGGCCAGTTATTGAAAAAGAAGACAATTCTCAAGAAACTGAAGGTCAAGTTTAAGATTTTTTATTATTTTAGTTATATTTCTATTAAGTATAAATATTTTTAAGTATTTTTATAAATAGGGGTGTGTTGCATGCAAATGTTTTTTTCTATTGCATTTGGAGGAGCATTAGGTGCTTTAGCGAGGTATTTTTTATCTAAAAATATTGATAACTTAACAGGAAGCAATTTTCCTTTTGGAATTCTTATATGTAATATTATTGGTTCATTAATACTAGGGCTGCTATATGAGTCTTTATTAAAGAGCACATACTTTTCGGACAATTTGAAATTATTTTTACAAGCTGGAGTACTTGGTTCTTTTACCACTTTTTCTGCTTTTTCTCTTGAGGCATTTTTGATGATTGAAAAGGGCAACATTAGTATGGCTGGATTATTTATTATTTCATCTGTATTTCTATCGATAATTGGTTTAATTTTAGGTATTTATTTTTATAAAATTTTTGGTTAATTGCTATGTCTTTAAATCATAAACCTATAGAAATAAAAGAAAAAGATCTAGGCTTGCGCTTAGACAAATTTTTACAGCTTAGGTTTAAAAATTTAAATTTCTTGAATATTCAAAAATTAATTCGTACTGGTCAAATTAGAGTGGACGGTAAAAGAGTAGTTGGTTCAAAAAGACTTGAATTAGGAAATTTAATAAGGGTTCCATATGTTTATAGAATAATAAATAAAAGAAAATATATAGTTTTTCAACCTTTAGATAAATTTTGGCAAGATATAATTGACAATAATATAATTTATAAAGATAAGGATATTTTAGTTATTAATAAACCTTCAGGAGTAGCGGTACAAGGGGGGTCAAAAATTAAAAATCATATAGACAATAAGCTAGATTATTTTAGGTTTGACTCTCCATATAGGCCTCAATTACTTCATCGTTTAGATAAAGATACTAGTGGAGTTCTAGTATTGTCTAGAAATCCAGAAACAACTAAAAGATTAGGGCATGCTTTTAAAAATAGAAATATTAATAAGATCTATTGGGCTTTAATAGTTGGTCATCTTCCAAAAATTAAAGGAAGCATTAATCTTCCTTTGGCCGAGGTAAAAAGTAAAAATTTTGAAAGGACATCTTATATTTCTAGTGGAAAAGAGGCAATAACTAAATATACAGTTTTATGGAAAGGAAAATACAAAAAAATAAAAATTAGTTTAGTAGAGTTTGAACCCAAAACAGGAAGAAAACACCAAATTAGAGCCCATTGTAACTCCTTAGGTTGTAACATTTTAGGAGACAAAAAATATAACATAATGAAAAACAAAATTGGTTCATTAGATAAATTTATGGACCAAATGCATTTGCACGCGAAAGAAATAGGTTTGCCAGACTGTCAAGATGAAACTGTGAGAATAGTCTCTCCTATTCCAGTTCATATGAAAAATATACTTAAAGAGTTAAATTTATTAAATTTTATTGAGGAATGATATAGAAAATAATGAAATCTTTAGCTAAAAAAAAAGATTATGAAATTTTAAATAATGATAATGGATTATATAAAATTGTATTAAATGGTGTCTGTATTAAAACTCCTAAAGGAAATTCAATTGATTTACCTAATCTTAAAAGTGCAAAGCTTCTTGTAAAAAGATTAAAAAAAAATAATAAAAACAAAATCATAGATGAAATAAAAATAACATATACTGCTATTGATAAAGTTGCTTTAAATAAACAAAAATATATAAAAGAGGTATTGCAAGTTTTAAGCACAGACACTATAGTTTTTATCTCTGATAATCAAGAAAAGTTATATTCAAAACAAAAAAAATACTGGGAACCACTAATTTTATGGATAAATGAGAAGTTCGATTTAGATTTAAAACATTCATCAAATTTACAAATACAAAATTATTCCTTAGACAAAAATAGACTTTTAAATAGTTATATAAATAAATTTAGTATATATGAGTTGTCAGCCTTAATAAGTCTTACAAGTTTAACTAATTCTCTAATAATTTCTATTGCTCTGATAGAATCTAAGATAAATTATAATCAAGCATTTAGGTTCAGTTTTTTAGAAGAATTATTCCAAGCATCAATCTGGGGTAAAGATAAAGAAGCTTATTCAAGATTGAATTCGATTAAGCTTGATATAAAGCTTGTTAAATATTATTTTGATTCAATTAAAAATTGAGTTTTATTTTATAGGGATAAATAATTGAAAAATATTGCAGAAGAGTTAAAAAACAAAAAGAATAAAGCAAAATTAGCAGGAGGTTTAAAAAGACTTGAATCCCAACACGCTAAAGGAAAACTTAGCGCAAGAGAGAGAATAGAAGTTTTTGCAGATAAAAATACTTTTATTGAATATGATATGTTTGTAGAGCATAGGTCTTCTGACTTTGGGATGGAAAAAAATAAAATACCTGGTGATGGAGTAGTTACTGGCACATGTAAAGTCAATGGCAGGCCTGTAATGATATATAGTCAAGATTTTACTGTATATGGAGGATCTTTAAGTGAGGCTCATGCTGAAAAGATTTGTAAAATATTAGATCAAGCTATGAAAATTGGATGTCCAGTAATTGGTCTAAATGATTCTGGTGGAGCTCGAATTCAAGAAGGAGTAGCTTCTTTAGGAGGGTATGCCGAAGTTTTTCAAAGGAATGTATTAGCATCTGGTTTTATTCCTCAAATATCATTAATTATGGGCCCTTGTGCAGGAGGAGCCGTATATTCTCCAGCAATAACAGATTTTATATTTATGGTTGAGGATTCGTCATATATGTTTGTTACTGGTCCAGATGTTGTGAAAACTGTAACACATGAAAGTGTTTCAGCTGAAGAGCTTGGTGGTGCAGGAAGTCATACTAAGAAATCAGGAGTGGCAGATTTAGCTTTTTCTGATGATTTAACTTTATTAAAGCAAGCCAGACGAATGATTGATTTTCTTCCATTGTCAAATGAAGACAAGCCCCCAAAAAGATTTACTAATGATCCTATTGATAGAAAATCGTATAATTTAGACACATTAATACCGAGTAATGCTAATAACCCATATGATATTAAGGAATTAGTTTTTACTTTAGTAGATGAAGAAGATTTTTTTGAAATACAACCAAATTTTGCTCAAAATATTGTAATAGGTTTTGCTAGGATTGCAGGAAGTACAGTCGGTATAATTGCTAATCAGCCAATGGTTTTAGCAGGGTGTTTGGATATAGATTCATCTTGTAAAGGTGCTAGATTTGTAAGATTTTGTGATAGTTTTAATATACCTTTAGTTACTTTAGTAGATGTTCCCGGTTTTTTACCTGGTACTGTTCAAGAATATGGAGGAATTATTAAACATGGAGCTAAACTTTTATATGCGTTTGCCGAAGCTACAGTTCCTAAAGTTACGTTAATAACTCGTAAAGCTTATGGAGGTGCTTATGATGTTATGGCATCCAAACATTTAAGAGGAGATGTTAATTTTGCATGGCCTACTGCTGAAATAGCGGTTATGGGTGCAAAGGGTGCGGTAGAAATCATTTTTAGAGGTTCTAATGAAAAAGAAATTGAAAAACAAACTGATCAATATCAAGAAAAGTTTTCAAACCCTTTTGTGGCGGCTTCTAGAGGGTACTTAGATGATATAATAACTCCTAGTAATACAAGGTATAGAATAGCTTCAGCCTTGGAATTATTAAAAACAAAAAAATTAACAAACCCTAAAAAGAAACACGGTAATATTCCACTATAAATAATGAGAAAAAAAATGTTCAAAAAAATATTAATTGCAAATAGAGGTGAGATTGCATGTAGAATAGCTTCTACTTGTAAAAAAATGGGTATAAAAACGGTAGGAATTTATTCTGATGCTGATAGAAAATCTAAACATTTAAAATTTATGAATGAAGCTTATAATATAGGACCAGCAGAGTCTTCTAAAAGTTATTTAAATATAGAAAAAATTATAAAGGTAGCGAAATTAGCAAAAGTAGATGCTGTTCATCCTGGATACGGTTTTTTATCAGAAAATTCGGAGTTTTGCTTAGCATTAAATAAATCTAAAATTAAATTTATTGGTCCTTCCGTAGAAGCCATAAAATCAATGGGTGATAAAATTATTTCAAAAAAGATCGCTAAAAAAGCGGGGGTAAATATTATTCCTGGAACGAAGGGTGCTATAAAAGATTTGAAAGGTGCCATTGAAGCATCAAATAAGATTGGCTTTCCTGTAATGATAAAAGCTAGTGCTGGTGGTGGTGGAAAAGGAATGAGGGTCGCTTATAATTTAGAAGAATTAAAGTCAGGTTTTCAAAGTGCTAAAAATGAAGCAAAAAACTCATTTGGTGATGATAGAGTATTTGTTGAAAAATTTATTGAAGGACCAAGGCATATTGAAATACAGATTTTAGCAGATAATTTTGGAAATGTTATATATTTAGGTGAAAGAGAGTGTTCTGTACAAAGGAGGCATCAAAAAGTAATTGAAGAATGTCCCAGTCCATTAGTTGATGAAGAGATGAGAAAAAAAATGGGTGAACAAGCTATGCGTTTAGCTAAAGCTGTAAATTACTCTAGCGCAGGTACTGTAGAGTTTGTTGCTTCAAATGATAAATCTTTTTATTTTTTAGAGATGAATACCAGGCTACAAGTGGAGCACCCTGTCACAGAAATGGTTACAGGAATAGACATAGTAGAAAATATGATAAATATAGCTGCTAATAAGTCTTTGAAAATTACTCAAAATGATATTAAGTTAAATGGTTGGTCTTTAGAGGCTAGAGTTTATGCTGAAGACCCTATCCGTAATTTTGCTCCTTCAATAGGAAGAGTAAAAACATTTATTCCTCCTAAAACAGACAATGAAGTTGTAAGACTGGATAGCGGAGTAGAAGAAGGGGGTGAAATCTCCATGTATTATGATCCTATGATAGCCAAGTTAATTACCCATGGCAACGATAGAAAAGAAGCATGTTCAAAATTGAGTGAAGCATTAGATTCATTTGTAATAAAAGGTTTGAATACAAATATTAGTTTTGTAAATAGTGTAATTACAAATGATAAATTTAGATCAGGAAATATTACTACGGCATTTTTGGATCAAGAATATCCAAAAGGATATGATGGAAGTTCAAAAGATACAGAGAGAAAATATTTAATTGCACTGGCAGCTATGTCTATTGAAGCTATTGAAAATAGAAGGAACAATTTGGAAAATAATGCTTCTTTATACAATAAGCTAATAACTGTTATAAATACTGATATATATGAATTTGAATATAAAATATTATCTGCTAGAGAAAGTTCTGAACATAAATTGAGTATAAAGTTCGAAAATAAAATTTTTAATATTATAGTAAATTGGCATTATGGCTCTTCAATTCTTAATATTTTATTTAATGGGCATAATTATATCATGCAAATTTTGAGAGAATTATCTGGGTATAATATTAAACATGCAGGCTTTGATTTATCTGTAATAGTTCAAACTGAACCTGAGTTAAGCTTATCCAAATTAATTCCTGTGAAAGAAAATTTAAATTCTTCCAAAATATTAATATCACCTATGCCAGGAAGAGTAGTTAAAGTCTGTGTAGCAGAAGGGCAAGAAATTGCTCAAGGTGACGATTTAATCATTTTAGATGCAATGAAAATGGAAAATATACTTAAAGCTGAAAAAGATACCAAAGTACAAAAAATTAAAGTGAAAGAAGAGGATACTGTTTTTGTTGACCAAGAACTTATTGAGTTTGAGTGATTTAAAAAAAGTCTTTTATAGTTTTTTTAATTATTTCATCAAATTCTGTAATTTTTGTATTACATCCAAGTTCTCTAAAAGAAGTAACGGGATAGTTATTTAGTCCGCAGGGTATAATTCCATTATAAAAAGATAAATCAGGGTCTATATTTATAGATATGCCATGGCTTGTAATCCATTTACTAATTCTTACACCTATAGCTCCAATTTTTGATTCTCCTTTAGGACCTTCTACCCATAAGCCAATTCTATCTGCTGCTGTATGTGCTTTAATATTTATTTGCTTTAAAGACATAATCATCCAATTTTCAAGTGTATGAATATATTTTTTAACATCTTTTTCTCTATTCTGTAAATTTAGCATAATATAAATTATTCTTTGACCCGGCCCATGATATGTAACTTGTCCGCCTCTTCCAGAATTTATTACGGGCGTATTATATGTGTTTAATAAATCATCATTTTTTGCACTTCTTCCGCAGGTATATATTGAAGGATGTTCTAGTAACCATATAATTTCAGGAGATTTATTATTTTTAATATCTTTAATATATTTTCCCATATTTTCTATAGCGACATTATATTTAATTAAGTTACTACTTGTTTTCCATTTTATTAAATTAGATGATGATTCTATATATTTATTTTTCATATTTAAGCTCTAGAATATTTTTGCTTATAAAGCTACAATAAAGATAATATTATCATTCAACTATAGGATTTTTAGGAAAATGACAAATAATTCTAAAACTATAGAATCTAAAAAGAAAAAAAATAATAATGCTAAAGGTTTTGGTATTTCTAAAGATCAATTAGAAAAAATTAGAGATAATATTCGAAGTGAAAATATTGAATTTTTAAAAAATAATGTATTAAATTTACATCACGCAGATATTGCGGATATCTTTGAAATATTATCTGAAGAAGATAGAAAGTTATTGGCTGTATGTTTAGAAAATTCTTTACCAGCTGAAGTTTTGGCCTCAATAGATGAACAAGTTTTATCAGAAATTTTAGATAATTATAAACCAGGAATCTTGGGTGATTTAATTGGTAAGCTGGATACAGATGAGGCAGTATATGTTATTGAAAATATTGATATTGATAGACGTGAAGCTTTAATAAAACAAATACCAAGTGCAGAAAGAAAACTTATAAGACAAGCATTAGAATTTCCTGAAATGTCTGCAGGTAGATTAATGCAAAGGGATTATGTTGCTGTTCCTAAATATTGGAATGTAGGACAAGTAATAGATTATTTAAGAGGGTCTGTTAAAGTTCCTGATCAGTTTTATTCCATATTTATTGTTGATCCTAAACATGTTCCTGTGGGTACTGTTCCGTTACATAGAATAATGAGGAATAAGAGAAATATTGTTCTTACAGATATCATGATTGATGATCCTGTAGTTGTAAAAGTAAATACAGATCAAGAGGATATTGCATACTTATTTGAAAAATATGATTTAACTTCTGCTCCTGTGGTAAATGCTAGAAACAGATTAATTGGTATGATTACAGTAGATGATGTTGTGGAAGTTATTCAAGAAGAGGCAGAAGAAGATATGCTTAAACTTGCAGGTGTTTCTGGTGATACTGATTTATATATGGCGGCATGGAAAACTGCTAGAAGTAGATTCTCTTGGTTATTTATAAACTTACTTACTGCTATATTAGCTTCTATTTCTATAGGCTTTTTTGAAGGTACTATAAAGCAGATAGTTGCATTAGCTGTTTTAATGCCTATAGTTGCTTCGATGGGTGGAAATGCAGGTACGCAAACTTTAACAGTGGCGGTAAGAGCTATTGCTACAAGAGAGCTAAACCCTTCCAATTCTTTAAGAGTATTTGGCAAGGAAATTTTGGTTGGTTTAATAAATGGTATAGTTTTTGCTGTTATAGTGGGTTTGGTGGCTGCTCTTTGGTTTGGCGAACATGGATTAGGAATAGTTATAGCATTAGCAATGATGTTCAATTTGTTAGTAGCAGGATTTTTTGGAGCATCTATTCCAATAATGTTGCAAAAGTTGAAAGTAGATCCGGCTTTAGGAGCATCTATATTGTTGACTACTGTCACAGATGTAGTAGGTTTCTTTGTGTTTTTAGGTTTGGCTCAATTAATGCTTGTTAATTAATTTTTTATAAGAGGTGAATATGATTACTAATAAGCCAGAAGATTTTAATTTTAATTTAGGTGAAACAGCAGAAATGATTAGAGAATCTGTAACAAGTTTTTCTAAAAATGAGATTGCTCCCAGAGCTGCTGAAATAGATAAGAATAATGATTTTCCATCCGATCTTTGGAAAAAAATGGGAGATTTAGGAATACTTGGAGTTACGGTAGAAGAAAAGTGGGGTGGAAGTGGTTTAGGTTATTTAGAGCATACTGTATGTGTTGAGGAAATTAGTAGAGCTTCTGCTTCTGTAGGTTTATCTTATGGAGCTCATTCAAATTTATGTATAAACCAAATTAGACTTAATGGTAATGATAGACAGAAAGAAAAATATTTACCTGGTTTAATTTCTGGAAATAAAGTGGGAGCTTTAGCGATGAGTGAGTCAGTTGCTGGCTCAGATGTTGTAGGTATGAAAACTTTAGCATCTAAAAAAAGTGACCATTATATATTAAATGGTTCTAAAATGTGGATAACTAATGGGCCAGATGCAGATTATTTAGTTGTTTATGCAAAAACAGAAAAAGATGCAGGATCTAAGGGAATTACAGCTTTTTTGATAGAAAAAGGTTTTAAAGGTTTCTCTACTGGTGAAAAATTGGATAAATTAGGAATGCGTGGATCAAATACATGTGAACTTGTTTTTAATGATTGTATAGTGCCAGAGGAAAATGTTTTAGGTGAAGTTAATAAAGGTGCAAGAGTGTTAATGAGTGGCCTAGATTATGAAAGGGTTGTTTTAGCAGGTGGTCCTTTAGGTGTTATGCAAAATTGTTGGGATATTATAGTTCCTTATGTACATGAGAGAAAACAGTTCGATCAGCCTATTGGAAGTTTCCAATTAATACAAGGTAAGTTAGCAGATATTTATACTTCTATGAATGCTTGTAAGTCTTATGTTTATAATGTTGCTCAATCATGTGATAGAAATGAGACTACTAGAAAAGACTCTGCTGGCGCCATTTTATATGCAGCTGAAAAAAGTACACAAATTACACTTGAGGCTATACAAATATTAGGAGGAAATGGTTACACTAATGATTATCCTGTAGCTAGGTTATTACGTGATTCAAAACTTTATGAAATAGGTGCTGGAACTAGTGAAATAAGAAGGATGTTGATAGGAAGGGAAATTTTTAATGAGACAATATAAAAATGTTAAAGGTAGGATTGATTTTTTAAATATAGTTATATCCTTCTTTATAATATTTAGTTTTAATTCTTATTCTATAGCGCAAGATAATGTGCCTGATTTTCCATATGACCCTGAAGAAAAAGCTACGGAAACAAAAATGTGTGCAAAAGTTTGTCTAAGAAGAAGAGATGCATGTATTAGAAGGGAAGCAAGTAACCCTGAAAGAGATCAAATTTGTCAATCTCAGATGATAATTTGTGTAAATCAGTGTAGATAGATATAATAGGGAGAATATTTATGAATAATAATGATATAGTTATAACTGGTACCGCTAGAACCCCAATGGGAAGTTTTCAAGGTTCTTTATCTAATGAAAAAGCTACACGATTAGGAAGTATTGCAATTGAGGCAGCATTATCAAAAGCTAATATAAAAAGTGAAGATGTTGATGATGTAGTTATGGGGTGTGTTTTACCGGCAGGACTAGGTCAAGCACCAGCAAGACAATCTGCAATTGGAGCAGGTATTCCTAATACGGCAGGTGCCACTACAATAAATAAGATGTGTGGTTCTGGTATGAGAGCTGCAATGATTGCAAATGACCAATTAATTGCTGGATCTAGTAAAATAACAATAGCTGGCGGTATTGAAAGCATGTCAAATACTCCTTATGTTTTGCCAAAAGTAAGGTCAGGTTTAAGAATGGGTCATGGAGAATTAAAGGATCATATGTTTTTAGATGGATTAGAAGATGCTTATGAAGAAGGTAGGCTTATGGGTTCTTATGCAGAGGCAACAGCAGAAGCTTATCAATTTACAAGACAAGCTCAGGATGAATTTGCAATAAGGTCTTTGAAAAGAGCTAAAAAAGCTAATGAAGATGGTTCTTTTAATGAAGAAATAGTTCCGGTTGAAGTTAAAAATAGAAAGGGTTCAAAAATAATAAGTCAAGATGAGCAACCGTTTTCAGCTGATATTAGTAAAATTCCAAATTTAAAACCTGCTTTTTCCAAGGATGGTACAGTTACTGCTGCAAATTCTTCTTCTATATCAGATGGTGCTGCAGCTTTAGTTATGATGAGTAGAATTGAAGCAGAAAAATGTAACTCCAAACCTTTGGCAAAGGTTGTTGCTCATGCAACTAATAGCCATGATCCAGCCTGGTTTACTACAGCTCCAATTGGAGCAATTAAGAAAGTTTTAGATAAGGCAAATTGGAATATAAAAGATGTAGGGCTGTTTGAAATAAACGAAGCTTTTGCAGTAGTTCCAATGGCTGCAATGAAAGATTTGAATCTATCTCCTGAAATTGTTAACGTACATGGAGGAGCATGTGCATTGGGTCACCCAGTAGGAACCTCAGGAGCTAGAATTATAGCTACTTTAATTTCTGCTATGCATAAATACGATGTTCAAAAGGGTATTGCCTCTTTATGTATAGGTGGAGGAGAAGCTACAGCAATTGCAATAGAGAAGAATTAACTAATTATTGTTTAAATTAATAAAATGTGAGTGTTATGGATATACTTAAAAGTGGTATTGATACTGAATCAAATGATTTTATAAAAAATAAAAAAAAAATGAAGTCCTTGGTTAAGGAATTAAATGAGAAGATTTTATTTGCACAAACTGGTGGTGGTCAAGAGGCTATAAAAAGACATCGTTCTCGAGGTAAATTATTACCAAGAGAAAGAATAAATTTTTTAATAGATCCAGGTTCTCCATTTTTAGAATTTTCTAATATTGCGGCCTTAGATTCATATAATAATGAAGCTCCTTGTGCGGGTTTGATTACTGGTATTGGAAGAGTTTCTGGAAGAGAATGCGTATTAATAGTGAATGATGCTACTGTAAAAGGTGGAACGTATTATCCAATAACTGTAAAGAAGCAGTTAAGAGCTCAAGAAATTGCTATGGAAAATTTTTTACCATGCATCTATCTTGTAGATTCAGGAGGAGCTTATTTACCTCTTCAAAGTGAAATGTTTGCTGATAAAGATGGTTTTGGTAGAACTTTTCATAATCAGTCTAATATGTCTGCTATGGGAATTCCCCAAATTGCAGTGGTTATGGGTTCTTGCACTGCAGGTGGAGCATATGTGCCCGCAATGTGTGATGAAGCTATTATTGTAAAAAATCAAGGTACCATTTTTTTAGGAGGTCCTCCGTTAGTCAAAGCCGCTACGGGAGAAGAAGTAAGTGCTGAGGAATTAGGAGGAGGAGAAGTTCATAGCAAAAAAAGTGGAGTAACAGATCATTTGGCAGAAGATGATAAGCATGCTTTACAAATTGCAAGAAATATTGTGACAACATTTAACAAAAAAGAGCATTCTGGTATTGATTTTAAAAGGCCTGAAGAACCTAAATATGATTTAGAAAGTATATATGGTGTAGTTCCTTCTTCATTATCCACACCTTATGATGTAAGAGAAGTTATTACAAGACTTGTTGATGGAAGTAAATTTCTAGAATTTAAAAAATTATATGGTCCAACTCTTGTTACTGGATTTGCACGTATCATGGGGTACTCTGTCGGAATTATTGCAAATAATGGTATTTTATTTTCTGAAAGTTCGTTGAAGGGTGCCCATTTTATAGAGTTGTGTGGACAAAGAAAAATTCCTTTAATTTTTTTACAAAATATTTCAGGGTTTATGGTTGGCAAAAAGTATGAAGCGGCGGGAATAGCAAAAGATGGTGCAAAATTAGTTACAGCTGTTGCTACGGTGAATGTGCCTAAGTTTACTGTTATAATCGGAGGTTCTTTTGGAGCAGGTAATTATGGCATGTGTGGGAGAGCATATAGCCCTAGATTTATGTGGAGTTGGCCTAATTCTCGAATTTCAGTTATGGGAGGTGAACAAGCAGCTAATGTCTTATCTACTGTTAGACGTGATGTAAGTAAAAGAAAAGGTATTAAGTGGTCAAATAAAGAAGAAAGCATTTTTAAGAAAAAATTGCATGATCAGTATGAAAAAGAAGGTAATCCATATTTTGCATCTTCTAGAATTTGGGATGATGGTATTATAGATCCAGCTGACACTAGAATGGTTCTAGGTTTATCTATATCTGCTTCATATAATAGACCTATCGAAGAGAGTAAATACGGTATATTTAGGATGTAAATTATGAGTGAAAAAATTATAATAACAAATCAAGATGAGAGAGGAATATTTTATCTTAACTTAAATCGTCCAGAAATAATGAATGCATTTGATGATGAATTAATCCATCAGCTAAATAATATATTTTTAGACTTAAGAAATAATAAAAATATTAAGGCGCTAGTTGTTACTGGAAATGGAAAAGGTTTTTCTGCGGGCGCAGATTTAAGTTGGATGAGAAGAATGTCTGATGTCAGTCGTGAAGAAAACTACAATGATTCTATGAAATTAGCAGAAATGCTAAACACTTTATATAATTTACCTTTTCCAACTATTGCAGCTGTAAATGGAGCTGCATATGGTGGAGGAGTTGGTTTAGTGACTGCATGTGATATTGCAGTTGCAAATAAATATGCAAAGTTTTGTTTATCGGAGGCTACATTGGGTTTAATACCGTCTGTAATAAGTCCTTATGTTGTTAAAGCAGTGGGAGAAAGAAATGCTAAATATTTATTTTTCACTTCTGCACCAATTTCTTCAGAGGAGGCTGTAAAAATAGGCATGGTAAATTTTTCAGTTGAAAATGAAGAATTAGAAAGTACTGTAGAAGAAATAATATTAAAAATTTTGCAAGGGGGTCCAGAAGCGATTAAGTCTGCAAAGAAACTTATTTATTATGTTGAAAGTAAAGAAATAAATGAAAAGGTTATGAATGAGACAGCCAAAAGAATTGCTAATGCAAGGGCAAGTTCAGAAGGAAAAGAAGGTATTTCTGCATTTTTAAATAAGAGAAAACCAAATTGGCAGGAATAAATTATGATTAAAAGGTTATTGATCGCTAATAGAGGTGAAATAGCAGTTAGAATAGCGCGTACTTGTAAAAAGATGGGAATAGAAACTGTATCTATCTATTCAGATGTAGATAAAAATTCTATGCATTTTAGAGAGACTGACCACTCTGTTCACATAGGCTCCTCAATTTCAGAAAAAAGTTATTTAAATATAAAAAAAATTATTAATGTAGCTAAAGATTTTAAAGTGGATGCCATACATCCTGGTTATGGATTTCTATCTGAAAATCCATCATTTTCAAAAATGGTGAAAAAAAATAATATTATTTTTATAGGCCCTTCAGAAAGTTCGATGAAAAGTATGGCCTATAAAAACGAAGCTAGAAAATTAATGGAAGACGCAGGTGTTTCAGTTTTGCCAGGTTTTCCAGTCGAGAATATGTCTAATAATAAAATAGTTAATAAATGTAATGATATTGGTTACCCACTTATTATTAAAGCGTCCGCTGGCGGTGGAGGCAAAGGTATGCATGTTATTAGAGCAGCTGATGAAATAATACAAAAATTAGAACAGGCTAAAAGAGAAGCTCTTAGTTCTTTCGGAGATGATAAGGTTTTAATAGAAAAGTATTTAGAGAGTCCAAGACATATTGAAGTACAGATAGTTGCTGATAATTTTGGAAATATTCAGGCTTTGTCTGATAGGGATTGTTCTATTCAAAGACGGCATCAGAAAGTAGTTGAAGAAGCTCCTGCTCCATTTATTAAACAAAATATAAAGGATAATATGGCTAAACAAGCAATAGAAGTTGCAAAAAAAATAGCTTATTCTGGAGCAGGTACTATTGAGTTTTTGTATGAAAATAATGAATTTTACTTTATGGAAATGAATACTCGACTTCAAGTTGAACACCCAGTTACGGAAGAAATATTAGGGATTGATTTAGTTGAGGTTCAAATAAGGATTGCATGTAATGAGAAATTAGAAAATATAATAAAAAAAATAAAAATTAATGGCCATGCTTTAGAAGTAAGAGTATATGCTGAGAATCCGGAAAATGATTTTCTTCCTTCTCCTGGAAAAATCAAAAAATTTGAAGTTCCAAAAGAGGATTATATTAGATTAGATACTGGTTATGAAGATTATGATGAAGTTAGTCCATATTATGATCCAATGATAGCAAAAATTATTACTTATGGAAAAGATAGAAATGATGCGATAAGAAAAATGTCGATAACTTTAGGTAAAACTAAACTATTTGGACTTGATAATAATGTTTATTTTTTAAATAATATTATTATAAATAAATATTTTTCTAAAAAAGATATTAATACACAGTTTATAGATAAATTTTGGACAGAATTAGTTACACCCGCTAAGTTAAAAGAAGATTTTAGAATATTATTTGCATCATTATTTATTTATTTAAGAAATAATGAAAATAATAGTTCTTTTTATTCTCCATGGAGTAATAAAGAAAATTGGCGACATGTAAATAATGATAAAGAAGAAGTATTATTCATAGATAATAAAGATGAGTTTAATTTTAAGTGCCAGATTATTAGTGAGAATGAGTATATAATTTTTTCTTCTTTAGAAGAAATTCAATTAGCTGAAATAAAATATTTAACAAATGAAAATAATTCTATCTTTAAAGTTTTATTCAATAATAAACCATTTGAATTTGAAGTTTTTGAAGATAACAATGAATATTATTTTTCTAGTATGGGATATAGTTTTAAATACGTCAGTAAAGAAAAATATGCAAATATTTTGTCTGAGGACTCTGTAGCTGGATCTTTTGATGCTCCTGTGCCGGGAAAGGTAGCAAAAATATTTACTAAAGTTAATCAGAAAGTTAAAAAGGGTTATATAGTAGCTGTAATAGAGGCCATGAAAATGGAACATTCTATAACTGCACCCTATAATGGTAAAATTAAAAAAATAAATGTAAAAGAGAATCAACAAGTTGATGAAGGTTTTACCTTAATAGAAATGGAAAAAGAAAATGAATAAGGTTGCAATATATGAAGTAGGCCCTAGAGACGGGCTTCAAAATGAGAAGAATCCAGTAAATACAGAAGCAAAAATAGAGTTTGTAAATATGCTTTCTGATACAGGTCTTGAGTATATTGAATGCGGGGCCTTCGTATCTCCTAAGTGGGTACCAGCTATGGCTGATTCTAATGAAGTTTTAACTAAAATAAATCGAAAAAAAAATATATCATATCCTGTATTAACTCCTAACTTAAAAGGATTAGAGGGAGCTGTTGCAATAGCTGCAGATACGGTATGTGTATTTGCTACCCCAAGTGAAACATTTTCTAAAAAAAATACTAATTGCTCAGTTTCTGAGGCTTTAAAAAGAGCTAAATATGTAGCTGATGAAGCAATTAGTAAGGGTCTTAAAGTAAGAGGATATATCTCAACAGTTATAACATGCCCTTACGAAGGAGAAATTTCTCCTGTTGAAGTAGCAAAGTTATCTGAGGAATTAATAAAAATGGGATGTTATGAAGTATCTCTCGGTGATACGATTGGAAGTGGAACTCCTATAAAGACTAGAAAAATGGTTTCTGCATGTATAAATGCTATAGGAGTAGATAAATTAGCGGTCCATTTTCATGATACATATGGCCAAGCTTTAGCTAATATACTAGCAAGTATAGAATTAGATGTTAAAGTTGTAGATACATCAGTAGGAGGTTTAGGTGGATGTCCATATGCTCCTGGAGCAAGAGGCAATGTTGCAACGGAAGATGTGTTGTATATGCTAGATGGGATGGGAGTAGAAACTGGTGTAAATCTTACTAAAATATGTAATGCCTCTAAATTTGTTTTTGAGCACTTGGGAAGGACTCCTTTTTCTAGAGTATACAATGCACTCGAAGCAAAAAATAAAAGAACTTAATTATATATATAATGAATTTATTAAAATTAGCAGTAGGAATAAAATCCTTTAATGAACTAAAATTAAAACAGTCCATAAGATTTAAACAGCATAATCAAATTATTCATATTACTAGATTATTTCCAAAGAAATTTGAACTTATTAAAAACAGAGGATCAATGTATTGGATTATTAATGGCTATATATCAGTGAGACAAAAAATTATAAATCTTGAAAAAGTTAAGCATGAAGATGGAAAAAACTATTGTCACATTATTTTAGATCAAAGATTAGTAGAAACAAGACAAATTCGCTATAGGGCTTTTCAAGGTTGGAGATATTTAAGGCCTGAAAACACACCCGAAGATATACAAGGTGGAAAATATAAAAGTAATAGTCAACTATATAAAATATTAGAAGATTTATGCTTAATATAGTTATATGCTAATATTAGGTATATTTAATTAGAAAGGAAAGAAATATGAAAATTTTAAATTATTTTTTAGTTTTGTTAATGATAGTTTTTTCAGTAAATACTTCCATTGCATTGGAAAATAAACCAGTCATGGATTTAGCATTAGCAAAAAAATTGGCAGATGCCTGTGAAGCAAAAAAAGCTACTACTGATTGGAGACCATTAAATATAGCAATTGTAGATGCTGGAGCAGATTTAATATTGTTTAGACGGCAAGATGGCGCTTTTTTAGGAAGTGTTGATATAGCTATAAATAAAGCTGTATCTGCAGTAATGATTCCATACCCTACAAGAGTAATAGGTGATTTAGCTTATGGTAAGGATGGTAATCCTGGTAGAGTTCCAGGTATTTCTACAGTAGATTTTTTAGTTCCATTTGCAGGAGGGCTACCTATTAGAACTGAAAGTGGGCATTTAATTGGAGCTATTGGTATTAGTGGCGCTAGTTCTGATCAAGATGAAGAATGTGCTCAAGCAGCAATAGACGCGGTACAAGATTATTTAAAATAATGTTTGATCTTATTTTTAAAAATGCTTGTATCATTGATGGGACAGGTAAGCCTCCTTTTTATGGAGATTTGGCTATTAAAGATAATATAATTGTTGATAGAGGAAAAAATCTAGGTTCTGCAAAAAATGTAATTGATGCAGAAGGTAAGTTTCTTACTCCTGGTTTTATTGACACTCACACACATTATGATGCCCAATTGACCTGGGATCCATGGGCCCTACCTTCGCCATGTTTAGGTGTTACAACCTTATTTATTGGTAATTGTGGCTTTACTATTGCACCCTGTAAACCAGAGCATAGAGATTTAACTTTACGAAATTTAACAAATGTAGAAGGGATGTCACTTGAAGCTTTAAGACAAGGAGTGGAATGGAACTTTGAGACATTTCCTGAGTATTTAAATTATTTAGAACAAAGAGGGTTGGGGCCAAATATTGCAGCTTATATAGGGCATTCTTCTATAAGAGTTTACGCTATGGGTGAGGAAGCCACCAATAGATCAGCAAATCAAGACGAGATTAAAATAATGCAAGATATTGTTCATGAATCTATGACATGTGGTGCTATAGGATTTGCGACATCAACTTTTGAAGGACATAATGGTGAAAACGGAATTCCTATGCCTTCACGTTTAGCTGAACATAAGGAAATGATATCTCTTATTAAAAGTATGTCTTTGAGTGGCAGAGGTGTTTTTATGCTAACTAAAGGACTAGATACACCAATTAAAACAATTAAAGATTGGATGCAAGGGACTAATAGACCAGCGGTAGTAGCTGCTTTATTGCATAATCCTATGTTTCCTAATGCTATGGATAAACAAGTACAATCGATTAAAAATGCAACTGACGAAGGTATAGAAATGTGGGGGCAAGTTTCTTGTAGACCACTAACTATGGAATTTACCATGAAATCGCCATATTTATTTGAAGGATTTTCATCATGGAAAATTGCAATGCAAGCTGCTAATGAAGAAAAATATGCTGAAGTATTGAAATCTACTGAATTGAGACAAAATATGAAAGAAGAATTAGCAGATCCAAAGAGAGTGAGACTGTTTAATGATAATTGGGATGAGGTCATAGTAAGAACAGTTAAAAACGATAAATATAATAAGTTCGAAGGCAAAAACTTGAAGCAAATAGCTAGTGAAGAGGGTATGCATGCTTTTGATTGGCTATTAGATCATGCTTTATCTGAAGGTGGTATGGAGACTGAGTTTATTGTTTATTTATTAAATAAAGATAAATCTGCGGTAGGTAGACTTTTGAAAAGTGAAAATACTACTATTTCATTATCTGATGCTGGTGCCCACCAAACATTTTTTTGTGATGCTGGTTATGGATTATATATGTTAGATAATTGGGTAAAAAAAAGTAATTTAATGAGTATCGAAGAGGCTGTATACAGATTAACAGGAAAACAAGCTGATATTTATAGAATTGACCAAAGAGGGAGGCTTGTTCCAGGTCAATATGCAGATATCCTTTTAATAGACAAAGATAAAGTAGGCGTAACAGAACCTTATAAAGTTAATGATCTTCCTGGAGGTGCGGTTAGACTTACAGTTGATTCCATTGGATTGGATGGCGTATGGATTAATGGTAAAAGAGTAGTTCAGAATGGAAGTTTGGTAGATAGAAAAAATCTCTCAGGACATCTCATAAGAGCATTTCACGCATAAATACTTAAAAAAAATGAAGGAAAGAAATATCTTTCCTTCATTTATAAAATTTTACTACCAAATATTTTGTGCAGAAGCCATTGCAAATAACATAGGAACAGATAACAAAGTATTAGTTCTGCTAAATAACATAGCTGTTCTTGCTGAAGCTGCTTTAGAATCTGCGTCAACTTCTACAATCCCTAAAGCTCTTTTTTGGTTTGGCCAAATGACAAACCATACATTAAACCACATTATAGTTCCAAGCCACATACCAATTCCAATAGCAGAATGTTTTGCAACGCCATCTATTAAACCTAGAGTGATTGCTTCTATTAAGTAACCATTTACATGCGCTAATAATATACCAGTTACTATAGTAGCCATTGCACCCCATCTAAACCACCAAAGTGCTGCAGGAGCAATAACTTTTCCAATTGCTGGTTTTTGTTCGTCGGGTATTTTTGGCATATTAGGAATTTGCACAAAATTGAAATACCAAAGTAAACCTATCCACATTATACCTGCTAAGACATGTAGGTATCTTAAAATTAAAGCCCAGAAACCTGTATCTAAAGAACCTCCAGAAGAAATATAATATAAGATAAATATTAATGTAAGAACTATTCCAGCCCCTACTGTTTTATGAAGTGATGTTAAAATATTTGCCATAGTTACCTCCGATTTAAAAATAGTAATAAAATTTTTAATAAAAATATATCAAATAATATTGATCCCATAATTTTTAGCCCATTTTAAACTATCTTTTGTATTCTTTAAAGGATTATATTCACATCCTATATAACCTTCATATTGAGAATCACTTATAGTGTTAAATAAGAATGGATAATTTATTTCCCCTTCATTTGGTTCATTTCTTCCTGGAGGAGAAGCTATTTGTATATGCTTTGTATAAGGAAGTGCTTTATTTATTAGTCTTGATAAGTTTCCAGTCATAATTTGTGCATGATATAAATCTAATTGTAATTTCAAAGCTGGATGATTTATTTCTTTGATTATATCTATGGCATCTGAAACGTAGTTTAGGTGATAATCAGGAATATCAATATTATTTATGGGTTCAATTAAAACGTTAAAATTATTTTCTTCCGCAATATTTGCACAAAAAAAGAGATTTTTTAAATAAACGTTTCTACATTTAATTGTATCATTTTTGTTAGAATTAATTCCAGCCATAATATGAATATTAGGACAATTCAATATTTTCGCATATTCAACGGTTTTATAAAAATTCTCTTTAAATTCATTTTCTCTTTTTAAAACACTTGCTAATCCTCTTTCACCTTTTTCCCATTCTCCTGGATGTGTATTGAATAGGACTAAAGAAAGTTTATTTTCATCTAGAAGTTCTTTTATTTCATTGACATTATATTCATATGGGAATAGAAATTCTACTGCTTTGAAACCTACTTTTGAGGCCTCTTTAAATTTTTTTTTGAAAGGCACTTCATTAAATAAAAATGAAAGATTTGCAGAAAGTTTAATCATACGTCATTATGCAATAGGATAGATTGAGGTTCAATATAATATGAAAAGTTGTGTAAATATAATAACATTTTTGATTTTTTTTCTTGCATTATTTAATATGTGTAAATTGGTAGCCGAAGAAATAATTGCACCTGATGATGCTTATTCATTGGATATAGTAGGAAAGTATATTAAAGCACCTCTTATAGAGGAAAATACTATTGGAGATGCAAGGATTGCATTAGTAAATTTTACTGCTTTAATAAATGAAGATAATTATTTTAATGGGGCATTTATTGATTGTAAACTGACTGCTTATGCAGCTCCTGGAAGAGGTGGATTTAGTTGCGGCTTTGCCCAAATGGAAAATGTAAGCGGTTATTGTGTAATTACAGATACTAAGGGTGATTCGTTGGTGTCAAAATTAGAATGTTCCAGTGGGTCAACTATGACTCAAAATGTAAGGTGCGAAGGACGTATAGATTTTATTACAGGTACAGGAAAATATGCAGGTGTCTCTGGATTTGCTAAATTACATATGGATCAAATTTTTACTATAAGTGAAGAACAAATTCAATTCTCAGGGTATCTAAAGTTGCCTGCATTAAATTTACAATAATTAATCTATATATCTTATTTATTTCTATAAACTGCTATTTTTGGTAGTTCTTGTAGCGCATTTTTAAAATTAGATTCAGGGAAATGATTTAGTGACTTTATAGCACATTCACTAAATTCTAATGCCCTATTCATAGTGATGTTTATACCATCATATTTTTCTATGATTTTTAATGCTCTCTTAAAATCATCTTCATTTCTATTTTCTAATTCTATAACTCTTTTCCAAAAATTTTTTTCTTCTTTATCACTATTCGATATTGCAATAATTACAGGAAGCGTTATTTTACCTTCTCTGAAATCATCTCCAATTTTTTTTCCTAATTTTTCATTTCCTATATAATCTAATGCGTCATCGACTAACTGAAAAGCTGTTCCTAAATATTCTCCATACTTTTTTAAGTTTTTTTGAGTTTGATTATCCTGATTAGTCAATAATGCACTTATTTCGGAAGCGGCAGAAAATAAACTTGCTGTTTTTGCTTTAATTATATTCATATAAGACTGGTCATCGGTTAAATAATTTTTAATTGTGGTCAGCTGCATAACTTCTCCTTCAGCTAAAGTAGATGAAGTTTTAGATAATATTTTTAAAATTGATTTTGAACCATTTGCAACCATAAGCTCAAAAGATTTTGAAAAAAGAAAATCTCCAACCAATACACTACTTTTATTTCCGAATAGATCATTAGCTGTCGGTATTCCTCTTCTCATTTTACTTTCATCTATTACGTCATCATGTAATAAAGTAGCAGTGTGAATTAGTTCTACACAAGCAGCTAACGATAGATGGTTTTTTCCTGAATAATTACATAATTTAGAAGTTAATAATGTGACAATGGGTCGAATTTTTTTTCCACCTGCAGTAAGTATGTGGTTAGCTAAATTATCTATTAAAGGAATTTTGTCTCCTATATTATTCTTAATTATTTTTTGAACTTCAATAAGGTCATTTTTTACTAAATTATTGATATCATCAATATTGTATTTTTTTTTATATAATCTTTTTAACAATAAGTTTCCAATAAAGTTTTTACTTAACTATAATATATATTCTTTTATTATGAATTATAGATAAAAGTATCTGTAATATTTAATATAGTATTTTTTATGTAAATTATATAATTTTTAATTATTTGTCTTTATAGAAATTTTAATTGGTTTATTTAATATGGAAATTACAAAAAATAAAATTTTGAATGGAGAGCTTTCTTTATATCAACCTAAGGATGGCTTTAGATTTGGAATGGACTCTATATTATTATATGCCTCTATTAGTAACTATGTTAATTGTATAGAGTTTGGTTCTGGTGTTGGAGTTGTATTATTGTCTCTAGCAAAGAGGTTTCCTAAGTCTCGATTAGTAGGAATTGAAAAAGATAACAAATTGATTAGTTTAGCTGAAAAGAACGCAAAATTAAATAATTTAGATCATTTAAATATAGATTATTATTGTTTAGATATTAAAACTAGAAAATTTTTATTAGAATTAAATAATTCGTTTGATCGAGTTGTAATGAATCCCCCTTATTTTAATTCTAGTTCTGTCTTGTTTTCTAAAAATAAATATAAAAAAAACTCTAGATATGAGGAAAATATAAAAACCTGGTTTGAAGCAGCATATAATAAACTAAAACCTAAAGGATATTTAAATTTTATATTTAGATCTGATTATTTAAATATTGCTATGGAGTGTTTATCAGAAAAATGGGGTGAAATAAAATTATTTCCTTTATGGCCTAAGAAAGGAAAAAAGTCTAAATTAACCATAATACAGGCAAAAAAAGATTCCAAATCTAACGTAAATTTATTGCCAGGATTAATATTACATAATAATGATGGAAGTTATACAAAAACTTGTAATGATATACTAAATAATAAATGTTATATAAATTTAAATTAAATAGAGGATTTAACTTAATGAAACTAATTTCAAAATTTTTTAATAAGAAATTGCCTGTTATAAATATAATAAGAATGTCAGGGGTTATATCAAGTGGTTCCCGTTTTCCTTCGTCAAGCCATTTATCTCTAGAAGGTTTAGAAAAACAGATAGAAAGGGCATTTGAGGGAAAAAAAGTTTCAGGCGTTGCTATTGTGATTAACTCTCCAGGTGGTTCGCCTGTTCAATCTGCTCTTATATCAGAAAGAATTTTGGAATTATCTAAAAAAAATAACATTCCTGTATTTGCTTTTGTAGAAGATGTTGCAGCTTCAGGAGGATACTGGTTGGCTTGTGCAGCTGATGAGATTTTTGTTATGCCGGCATCTATTGTAGGTTCAATAGGAGTTATCTCTGCTGGATTTGGTTTTGTTGATGTGATAAAAAAAATTGGAATAGAAAGACGAGTTTTTTCTAAAGGTGAAAATAAAGGTATGTTAGATCCATTTCAACCTCAAAATCCAGATGATGTTAAATTGATTACAGATTTGCAGCAAGAAATTCACGAACAGTTCAAGGATTGGGTTTCTTTGCGACGTGGTAAAAAATTAAATATAGAAACAATTAAAAAAGAAGGCATATTTGAAGCTAAAATATTTTCTGGAACAAAGGCTTGTGAAATAGGCTTGGCAGACGCAATCGGTGAACTTAAACAGGTAATGAGAAATAGGTTTAATGATAAAGTTATATTTAAAGAAATTACTGGTAAGAAAAAATTAAGTCAAAGACTTGGGTTTTCAGCTAGTCATTATTCTAAAGTTATTGATTACATTGAAGAAAGAATTGCATTTGCAAAATTTGGCCTTTAATTATAGGTTTCAGTAAACAGGAGATAAAATGTTAGGTTTTAGTTTGCCAAAAATATTATTATTAATATTTATTATTTTCATAATTTGGTACGGATTTAAAATGATAGAAAGAAGGGCTTCTGGAAAAGTAGAAAGCAGTAAAAATAAAAAATCCTCCGAAACAGATACTTCAGAAGACGTCAAAGATTCAAAAAAGAAATATACAGATGCTGAGTATACAGAAATAGATGAAGATAATGAAAAATAATTCATTTCAATCTATTATATTTAAATTACAAAATTTTTGGTCTAAAAACGGTTGTATTATATTGCAACCTCTAGACATGGAAGTTGGTGCAGGCACTTTTCATTCCGCAACTGTTTTAAGAGCATTAGGAAAGAATCCATGGAAAGCAGCTTATGTCCAGCCTTGTAGAAGACCTACGGACGGGAGGTATGGTGAAAACCCAAATAGATTACAACATTATTATCAGTTCCAGACTGTCTTAAAGCCTTCGCCAAAAAATATACAAAAGTTATATTTAAGTAGTTTAGAAACTTTAGGTATAGATTCAAAAAAAAATGATATTAGGTTTGTAGAAGACGATTGGGAAAGTCCAACACTAGGTGCATGGGGATTAGGATGGGAAGTTTGGTGTAATGGTATGGAAGTATCACAATTTACCTATTTTCAGCAGATAGGTGGTATTGATTGTCGTCCTGTTACCGGAGAGTTAACTTATGGTTTAGAGAGGTTAGCTATGTATATACAAGACATAGATAATGTTTATGATATTGATTGGAATGGAGAAGGAATAAAATATGGTGATGTTTTTCTACAAAATGAAATTGAGCAATCAAAATTTAATTTTGAAAAATCAGATCCAACAATTCTTATTAAGAACTTTTCTGAATTAGAAAAGATTACTTCAAGACTTATAAATGAGGAATTGGTTTTACCAGCATATGAGCATTGTATAAAAGCTAGTCATATTTTTAATTTAATTGATGCTAGCGGTGTTATAGGAGTTAATGAGCGAGCTGCATATATTGCGAGAGTTAGAGCAATGGTTAAGTCATGTGCGGATTTATATGTAAAAAAATTGGATGAAGAGTAATGCCTCAATTATTAATAGAGTTGTATAGTGAGGAAATGCCTGCTAGTCTTCAAGAAGCAGGAGCTCAAATATTAAAAAATTCATTTATAAATGGTTTGGAGGAAGAAGGACTTACGTACGGAAAATCCCAAATATTTTGGAGTCCTATGAGGTTGTCTTTGATTATTGAGAATGTTGCTAGTTATACAGATGATTTAGTTATAGAAAAAAGAGGGCCTCGAAAAGATTCTAATAATATGGCTATTTCAGGTTTTGCTAAGAGTGTAGGAGTAAAAGATACACAATTAGTTTTGAAAGATACGGCTAAAGGAAGTTTTTACTTTTATAGTTATGCTAAAAAGGGTGAACAAAGTCCCATAATTATTGAGAGAGTTCTCAAAAAAATTATTAATAATTTTTCATGGAGTAAGTCTATGAGGTGGGGTGATGGAAAACTTAAGTGGATAAGACCACTTCATTCCATATTATGTCTATTTGATAAAAAGCCTTTAAAGTTTTCTATAGAAGATATCGAGAGCAATAAATTTACTTATGGTCACAGATTTGTTTCTCCAGAAAAAATAGCCATAAATAAAGTAGAAGAGTATTTCTCTAAATTAAAGAATAATAGTGTAATTTTAGATGCAAAAGAGAGAATAAAAATTATTAAAGATCAAGGATTAATTTTAGCCAAAAACAATAAACTAATTTTTAAACCCTCTGAAAATTTATTAAAAGAGGTTGCTAATTTAGTAGAGTGTCCATATGTATTTATCGCGAGTTTTGATAAAGAGTATTTGACTCTTCCTCAAGAAATTCTGCAATTAACAATGATGAAGCAGCAAAAATATTTTCCATTATTTAAAAAAAGTAAAATAATTAGTAATGAATTTTTAGGAGTTTCAAATATTCCTATTAATAGTGATGATATAGCAATTGGAAATGCAAAAGTTTTGAAGGCGAGACTGGCAGATGCTAAGTTTTTTTATCAAAATGATATTAAAAAAGGTTTAACTAATTTTAATAAAGGATTAAAAAATGTTATTTTTCATAGATTGCTCGGTTCTATGGAGAAAAAAATCTGCAGAATAAAATATTTTATTTCGGATCACTATAATATTTTTGGGGCAGATAAGAATATTTCTTTTACGGCAGCTAATTTATGCAAGGCTGATTTATGTAGTGAGATTGTATATGAAATGCCAGACCTTCAAGGTGTTATAGGAAGTAAATATTCTGAGTTAGAGGGTAATGATTCTAGAATTAGTGATGCTATTAAAGAACATTATTCACCTCTAGGTCCAAATGACATATGTCCAAGTAATCCTGAGTCAGTTATTTTATCATTTGCGGATAAAATAGATACTTTGGTAGGCTTTATTGCAAGTGATTTGAGACCGAGTGGTTCAAAAGATCCATTTGGAATTAGAAGAAGTGGTATTGGTTTAATTAGATTAATCCTAGAAAATAATATTAGAATATCATTAAAAAATATTATTAGTTTCTCTTATGGTCAGTATTTAAAACAAAATATAAAGTTTGTTCATACCAAAAATGAATCTATAGAAATTATTTTAGAATTTTTAATGGAAAGATTGAAAGGTTTTATGCGTGATAGAAAGCTATCTCAATCATGTATTTTAGCTGTTTGTAATATTACTAAAACAGATGATATTTTTGATATTGTTCAGAGAATAAACGCTTTGGATAAATTTGTACGTACTCAAAAAGGCATGTTATTTATTCAAGGATTAAAAAGAGTTAGAAGAATTTTATCCATAGAAGAAAAAAAATATAAAGTTAGTTATAAAGGAAATATTAATAAAACACTGTTAAAAGCAAAAGAAGAGAGAGAATTATGGGGTTATTTTGAAAAAATTAATGTGGATACTTTAGTTTTTCTAGAGCAAGAGAAGTATGAGAAAGCAATGGAATCCTTTCTAAAAATTAAAAATAAATTAGAAAAGTTTTTTGAAAAAGTACAAGTTAACACAGAGGATGATAAATTGAGAATTAATCGACTAAATATTTTATCTTCTATTAGAGAAACATTTATCGATTTCGCTGATTTTTCATTGATTGAAATTGAAAACGACGCTAAATAATTAAGTTAATATTTTATATTTTAAAGGTACATCTAAATGGATAAATGGGTATACACTTTTGGGGCTGGAAAAGCTCAAGGAAATGCAAAACAAAAAGAATTATTAGGAGGCAAAGGAGCTAATTTAGCCGAGATGAGTAATATAGGTTTGCCTGTTCCTCCTGGTTTCACAATTACTACTGAAGTATGTAATTATTATTATCGAAATAATAAAAATTATCCAACGGATTTGGAAGAGCAGCTAATTACTGCATTAGATAATATAGAAAAAATTACAAAAATGAAATTTGGAAGTAGTAATTTACCTTTATTACTTTCTGTGCGTTCAGGTGCTAGAGCCTCAATGCCTGGAATGATGGATACTGTCTTAAATCTTGGATTAAATGATAAAACGGTAATAGGTTTGAGTAATGAAAGTGGTGATAAACGTTTTGCTTATGACAGCTATAGAAGATTTATTCAAATGTATGGGGATGTTGTATTAGGTATTGATTCAGCAGACTTTGAAGAAATTATTGAACAAGAAAAATTATCTAATGGTGTTGTTTTAGATACTGAAGTTTCTGCAGAAATATGGGAAAATATAACAATATTATTTAAAGATTTAGTAAAGAAAGTCACTGGTGATGACTTTCCTCAAGACCCTATTGAACAGTTATGGGGTGCAATAAGTGCCGTATTTAGTTCATGGATGAATCAAAGGGCTATTACATACAGAAAATTAAATGATATTCCTGCATCTTGGGGTACAGCAGTTAATATTCAGGCAATGGTGTTTGGTAATATGGGAGATGATTGCTGTACTGGAGTAGCTTTTACTAGAAATCCATCGAGTGGAGAAAATAATTATTATGGCGAATATCTTGTAAATGCTCAGGGAGAAGATGTTGTAGCAGGAATTAGGACTCCACAAAATTTAACAATTAAGGAAAAAGAACTTCAAAATTCAGATACTATGTCAATGGAAGAGGCTATTCCAGAAGTTTTTAAACAATTAACAAATATTTTTGATTTGTTAGAAAAGCATTACAAAGATATGCAAGATATTGAGTTTACAGTTCAAAAAGATGTTTTATGGATACTTCAAACTAGATCAGGAAAGAGAACTTCAGCTGCAGCGGTAAAAATAGCAGTTGATATGTATAATGAGAAATTAATTTCTAAAGAAGAAGCAGTAGTAAGAATCGATCCATTAGGACTAGATCAACTGCTTCATCCAACATTAGACCCAAATTCAGAAAAAAATATTGTTACTACAGGTTTACCTGCTTCACCAGGAGCAGCTTTTGGAAAAGTAGTATTTAATTCTGATACTGCAGAAGAACTAGCAAATAATGGAGAATCAGTAATTTTAGTTAGAATGGAGACTAGTCCAGAAGATATTCACGGCATGTATGCAGCAAAAGGTATTTTAACTAGTAGGGGAGGTATGACTAGTCATGCAGCAGTTGTAGCAAGAGGAATGGGTAGAGCATGTGTTGCAGGGGCAGGAGATATAATAATTAATTCAGAAAATAATGAGTTTATTTCTAATAATATTAAAGTTAAAGAAGGAGATATTATTACAATAGATGGCAGTTCAGGAGAAGTTATACTAGGAGAAGTGTCGACAATATTGCCTGAATTATCAGAAGAATTTAATCAGTTAATGAAATGGGCTGATGAAATTAGAGACCTTAAAATTAGAACTAATGCAGAAACGCCTAAGGATGTAAAAGTTGCATTAGAATTTGGTGCAGAGGGTATAGGACTATGTAGAACAGAACATATGTTTTTTGATACAGAAAGAATTTCAGCAGTTAGAGAAATGATTTTTTCTGATAATGAGAAAGATAGAAGAGCTGCATTAAATAAAATTGCCCCTATGCAAAAAAATGATTTTACAGAAATTTTTATTTTAATGAAAGATCTTCCTGTAACTATTAGGTTGTTAGATCCTCCTTTACATGAATTTTTACCAAGAGAAGAGGTAGAACTAGATGATTTATCAAAGAAATTAGGTAAAGATAAATCTTTAATTAAGTCTCGAGTTTTACAACTTGAAGAACAAAACCCTATGTTAGGACATCGCGGATGTAGATTAGGAATTACTTTTCCTGAAATATATGAAATGCAAGTTAGATCTATATTCGAGTCAGTTACTGAAGTTTCTAAAAAACTTAATTTAAGTATCATGCCAGAAATTATGGTTCCGTTAATTATTAGTGATAGTGAATTGATTTTTATAAAAGAAAAAATTGATGATGTTGCTCTAGCAGTCGAAAAAGAAACAGGAGTTAAAATAAAATACCTTGTAGGCACTATGGTTGAGTTGCCAAGAGCTGCATTAAATGCTGAAGATATATCAAAATATGCTGATTTTTTTAGTTTTGGTACAAATGACTTAACTCAAACTGCTTTGGGGATTAGTAGAGATGATAGTGGCAAATTTCTTCCAGAATATATAGATCAAAATTTATTAGAATCTGATCCGTTTGTTTCTATTGATGTTAATGGTGTAGGAAAGTTAGTCTCTATTGCTGTAGATTCAGGAAAAAAGCAAAATAAGAATCTTAAATTAGGAATTTGTGGAGAACATGGAGGAGATCCAAAATCAATTGAGTTTTTTCATAAAGTAGGCTTAGATTATGTTTCTTGTTCTCCATTTAGAGTTCCTATTGCAAGGTTAGCTGCTGCACAATCTAAAATTAGAAACAAATAAATTATTTTATAAATTTTATTTTACTTTCTGCAATTTTAATATATTTATTTTTGGATTTATATTCCTCGTAAACTTCTCTTCTTATTGTTGCTAAACCTATATTTTCTCTAATTGATCTAATAACTCCAACTTTTCTATTATCTAATTTTATTTCATTTCCCATAGATAAGGTTTTTCCTTCAATTTCGATTTTAGTTAATAGTTTTTTTGCAGTACCTCTATATTTTTGTCTAGCCGTATTTTCTTGGCCAATATAACAACCTTTATTAAAATCAATAGCATTCATGATTTCAAAATTGTTTTCTAATAAAAAACTTTTTCCTACTTCTAGATCTTTATTGCTATCAGGTATTACAAGGTTAATTCTTATCGTTTCATAATTTTTAATAGATTTATTATCTATATCAGATATCTCGGAGGGTAATTTATCATTACTAGAATACAATCTGATGCCTAATTTTTTATTTCTGGGATCAATCAAGAATATATTATTATTCATATTAGAAGTTGAACCTTCTGTGTGCTTTAAATTGAAGCTCGAAAGTAAGAATTGGTATTCACCATATATTAAATATATTGTTATATTTTCTATAACTGAAAATTTTACATCTTTTCTTAATTTATACATATTTAATAATTTTATAAATTCTTCTGATCTATTTTTATCACACTCTAAATACAGTGATTCTTTTTCATTTCCTTTGAAAATTATAAAATCAAATAAAAATTTTCCTTGAGGGGTGAGCAATGTTGAATAAATTGAGTTAGTATTTGATACTAATTCCATATTATTACTTATTAAATTTTGTAAGAACTCTACTTTATCTTTTCCTTCTATTGATAAGACAGTTTTATCAATAATTTTGGTTTTATATATATTTTTATGCATATTAACCTTATTTATTTTTGAATAATGCTTGCATTACTTAAAATACCTTCGTAAACCCTTATCATGCTAATAACATTTCTTGACAAAAGCCAAATTTTTGATGGCTCAGCTTTAAAACAGAGGCCTCTAGGTGCTTCGGAAAAATCACTTATTTTATTAGCAGAAGCACTAGCTAATATAGGACATATAGTTAGAATTTTCAATAATTGTGAAAAAAGTGTAGTAATTAATAAAGTTAGCTGGAATCCTATTAGTAATTTTAATGCAACTCACTCAGATATATGGGTATCTGTTAATGATCCTAAATTGTTTGATTTATGCGAAGGTAGTAATAAAAAGATATTGTGGTTGATTAATTCAGGTTTGTTATTATCTAAGCCTGAATATTTCCAAGCTACCATAAATCATAATCCTACTATCGTTTATCAAGGAAAAAATCATATTGACACTATTCCCGATGGTTTGAAATCTTTAGATGCAAAAATGATTACCTTAGGAGTAAGTAACAAGTATTCTAATACGAATGAATTTATGCCTTCTGTTGCCCCTAAAGCTTTTGTTAATACAAATCCACTTATTGATTTAGATTGGTTAATTAATTTATGGATTAATAATATTCATACTAAATTACCTTGGGCGGAACTATATATTTTCTCAATGACTATGTATAAAGGTTTACAAGGAAATAAAATTGGTGAGAAATATAAAACTATTCTTGCTAAAGTCAAAAATAACTTAAAATATAATATTCATGTAAAAAAACCAAAAATAGATAGTGAGTTTATTGAAGAAATGAAAAGTATGAGAGTCCATTTATACCCTTCACATAATTTTGAAACATCAGCGCTTACATTGATGGAATCCCAAGCTTTAGGAATACCAGCTGTAACCAGACCGTTAGGAGCTGCTCCTGAAAAAATCATTAATGGTAAGACTGGATTTGTGGCTCAAAATGATATCGAATTTTCAGAATATACTATAAGGCTAATGAATGATATTGAATATTTTAAAAGAATTTCTAATCAAGCTAAAGAACTTAATTTAAATATTAATTGGGATACAAAAGCAAAAGAATTTATCACATTATTCGAAATAGGTTTGTCAACATGAAAAAGCAGTTATTATTTATTGGAAATACTCGTCTAGGTGACGCTGTTATGTCCACAGGACTATTAGCCAGTTTATGTAATAATTATTCTGCAGATGCAACAATAGTTTGCGGCAAAGTTGCTGTACCAATATTTAAGTCTTTTCCAAATGTTAAAAATATAATTCAATTAAATAAAAAGAAATATAGCATGCATTGGTTTGAAATTTGGAAAGAAGTAAAAAAAATTAAATGGGATATAGTTTGTGATTTGCGGAATACTCCAATAATTTGGTTTATATCAGCAAAAAAAAGGATAATTTTATCACCAAAAGAATCTAAAACTTTACATAGAATAGCTAGGTTACATAAAATTTCACCAGACAAAAATCAACCTATACCTAAAGTTTGGATCAGCTCTAGAGATAAAATAGAAGCAAAGTCATATATAAAAGATAGTAAAGGTCCATACGTGGTTATAGGGCCTACAGCTAATTGGAATGCAAAAATTTGGCCGGCAGAAAAATTTGCAGAGTTATTAAAAAGAATAATTACATATCGTTTATTTACTGGAACCACCTTTATCCTAGTAGGAGGTCCGGGAGAAGAAAATATTGGAAAAGAAGTTGAAAGTTTAAGTGAGAATATTAATATTATTAATTTAATAGGTAAGCCAATTATGCCTACTGCCGCCATATTTACTTTGTCTAAAATTTTTATAGGAAATGATTCTGGATTAATGCATTTGGCTGCTGCTACAGGAACACCCACGCTTGGCCTATTTGGTCCAACCGACGATAAGTTGTATGCTCCTTCTGGAAAAAATTGCATGACAGTACGAACTCCAGAAACCCCATCAGAACTTATGGACATACCATCTTTTGATCACAGAACATCAGGTTCCTTAATGCACACACTAAATGTTAGTGTCGTTGAAAAAGCATTTTTAAAATTACTTAGTTTATAAAAACTATTATTAGTATTTTTCAATTTTGATTGTTTTTGGTTTTGATATAATTTGATCTTTTAATTGTAAAGGAATATTTAGTATTCCCTTATTCAAATAACATTTATCAATATTAATATTTTTACTTAACTTGAAAGTTTTTTCAAAATTTCTAGAAGCTATACCTTTGTGTAAATAGTTTTTTTCATAATTAGAGTTATTCTTTATGGATTTAATAACCAAATGATTGTCGTTTATAGTGACTAATAACTCATCTTCTGTAAACCCTGCAACTGATACTTCAATAATATAGAGGTTATTTTTTTCAATTTTAATATTATATGGAGGATATTTTTCGTTTTTTATAATATTATTTATTTTATTATTTAATATGTAAGAATTTCTATTATCTCTATAATTTTGGAATAATAATGTAAGATCAAAAAAAGACATTTATTTATTTTTTAATGAAAAAATATTATTTTCTGTGGGAAATATTTTATTTTTTACTTCATAGCTGTAATTTTTTACTGCTTCAGTAATATGTTTATCAATTTCTCCATATTTTTTTACAAACTTAGGAGTAAAATCACCGTATAAATTTAATATATCGTGAATGACTAAAATTTGTCCGTCACAGTTTCTACCAGCACCAATAGAAATTGTTGGTACAGTAACTGTATTTGTAATTTTTTTTCCTAATATCTCAGGTACTGCTTCTACAACCATAGAAAATACGCCTGCTTCCGTTATTGCTTTAGCATCTGAAATAAGCTTTTTTGACTCTTTTTCTGATTTTCCTTGTGTAATAAAACCACCGATAGTGTTTATTCTTTGTGGAGTTAATCCTATGTGTCCCATTACAGGAATTCCTCTTTGTGTTAAAAAATGAATAGTTTCTGCAAATTCTTCTCCTCCCTCAAGTTTAACAGATTGTGCTCCTGTTTCTTGCATTATTTTACTTGCTGATCTAAAAGCAACTTGAGGAGATTCTTCATAGCTTCCGAACGGCATATCAACTACTATGTGAGGTCTATCCGTAGATTTTACAACTGCTTTGCCATGATTAATCATCATGTCCAGTGTAACTGATAGAGTATTAGGAAACCCATATATAGTCATACCTAAGCTATCACCAACTAATATTATGTCTACATGGTCATTAATTATTCTTCCCATTTGTGCGGTGTAACACACAAGTGAGACAATAGGTTGATTTTGATTTGGAGATAATTTTAGTTTGGTTATGTCTCTAACAGTAAGTCTTTTTTTCATGTTTTGCTCTTTTCACGGTTTTTTAAATAAAATTTTTATGCATTATAACATATTTTTTTACTTTTTTTTTAATATAATAAAATAAATTTTTTACTTTGCGATTGACAATCATTATCATTTTTATTTAAAGTTAAATTAGAAGAGGGTAATTAAATGTATGTTTGCATATGTAATGCTTTTACATGTAAAGATGTAAAAAGATTAAAATCTGAAGGGGTTGAAAAATCTGGACAGGTATACAAAAAGCTTGGCTGTAAAATGCAGTGTGGTAAATGTTTAGACACAATTGAAACATTATTGAAGGATGATGTGGATATTGATAAATTGAATGCAAAGAAAATAGAATCCATAAACTCTCTTTCAGTTCCAGTATAAAAAACAAACTTTTTTACTGATATTAATAATCAATAGCATTTTTATTTTAGTTGTTTTTGTATTTTTTTTAATTTGAATTTGATAATGAGAATGTGTCTCAACCTCTTGTTTTTAAACATTTTTTCTTGATCTAAATCAAATTTTCTACCATATATATGGTATGCAATTTAATTATTTAGGAGGTATATATGAAAGGTGATAAAGAGGTTATTAAACATTTAAATACTGTTTTAACAAACGAATTGACTGCCATTAATCAATATTTTTTACATTCCAGAATGTTTAAAGATTGGGGTTATGAAAAATTAGGTGCTAAAGAATATGAGGAATCTATTGATGAGATGAAGCATGCAGATGTTATAATTGAGCGCATATTATTATTAGATGGCATTCCCAATGTTCAAGATATGCATAAAGTTATGATAGGCGAAGACCCTGTCGAATGTCTCAAATGCGATTTACAGGTAGAAATAAAAGCAATACCAGATTTGAAGAATGCTATTCAGCATTGCGAAAAGGTATCTGATTTTGTAACCAGAAACATATTTAGAGAAATTTTAGACTCAGAAGAAGAGCATTATGATTGGCTGGAAACTCAAATACAGTTATCAGATCAGTTAGGAAAGGAAAATTGGCTTCAATCCCAATTATAATCTTTTACAATAGAACTTGATTTATAAGCATATTAATTTTATTCATTTTAGGTATATTATTAATTTGTTTATAAGTTAGGAGATATTGTGAAAAAGTTTTTTTCTGGTACTGATAATTATGTTGCTACTGATGAATTGGCACTAGCAGTTAATGCCGCAGTAACATTAGAGAGGCCCCTCCTCATTAAAGGTGAACCTGGAACAGGTAAAACTATGTTGGCAGAGGAAGTAGCCAAATCATTAAACAAATCACTCATAAGATGGCATATTAAATCTACTACAAAAGCTCAACAGGGTTTATATGAATACGATGCTGTTTCACGATTAAGAGATTCTCAATTAGGTGACAAAAGAGTTGAAGATATAAATAATTATATCAAGAGAGGTGTTCTTTGGGATGCCTTTATCGCGAAAGAAAAGCCTGTATTATTAATAGATGAAATAGATAAGGCCGATATAGAATTTCCAAATGATTTACTTTTAGAATTAGATAAAATGGAATTCTATGTTTATGAAACGAAACAAAATATAGTGGCTAAAGAAAGGCCAATAGTAATTATTACATCTAATAACGAGAAAGATTTGCCAGATGCATTTTTAAGAAGATGTTTTTTCCATTATATAAGGTTTCCGGATGAAGAAACTATGAAATCAATTATTGAAGTTCATTTTCCTAAAATTAAAAAGAAGCTTATAGACTCGGCTTTAAAGTCTTTTTTTGAATTAAGAGAAGTTGCAGGAATAAAAAAGAAACCCTCAACATCTGAATTATTAGATTGGATAAAGTTGCTACTTGCTGAGGATATATCTCCTGATATATTAAGAGATAACAATTCAAAAAATGCTTTACCTCCTCTATATGGTGCGCTACTTAAAAATGAAGCAGATGTGCATATGTTTGAGCGTTTAGCTTTCATAGCTAGAAGAGAGAATAATTAAATTTATGAAAGGTGTATAATATGTATCTAATAAGAAACAGTTTATTAATTTTTATAATTTTTGGAATAGGCATAGTGTCTTCAGTAAATGCTAAGGAAGTATGCTTAACAAATATAGGCAAAGATCCTGTTGCCTTTATTGTAGGTCACTCTATGCAATGGGTTGATCCAAGAAGAGGAAGATGTATCAATACTAATGAAACTGTTGCATTAATTCAAAATATAGATGTAAAGGATGTATGTTCTTTTGACGAAAAAACTACCAGTGCTAGTTTAGTTACTTATGCTTGTTTTAGAGTAAAAGGTGAGGCTGGTGTTTGTAATGCTGATATAGAATATTGGGAATTCTCAGATGATTGTGAAAAAAGAGTTAAAAGATCTAACTAGTAATTTTTATTAAGGAAGGTTTTTGTTTGTAGCATTTTTACATCAACTTAAAGATTCAGGGGTACCTGTTTCTATTAAAGAATATTTAGATTTTATCGCTGGCCTAGAGGCTGGTGTAACAAATCTTGACACAAATTCTTTTTATCATTTTGCGAGAGCTTCGCTAGTCAAAGATGAAAGATATTTTGACAGATTTGATAAAACTTTTTCTAAATTTTTTGAAGGGACATTAGAAGTAGGAGAACAGATTTTAAATTCTGTTCCTGAAGAATGGATTAAAGATGCCCTTCAAAAGCAATTATCTGTAGAGGAAAAACAGAAAATAGAATCTTTAGGTGGCTGGGACAAACTCCTTGAAACTTTAAAAGAAAGATTAGAAGAGCAAAAAAAAAGACATCAAGGAGGTAATAAATGGATTGGTACAGGAGGTACTTCTCCATTTGGTTCAGGAGGCTATAATCCGGAAGGAATAAGAATTGGCAATGAAGGAAAAAGACAGGGAAGAGCGGTCAAAGTTTGGGAAGAGAGATTGTGGTCAAATTTTGATGATAAAAAAACTTTGGGTATAAGAGATATTAGAGTTGCAATCAGAAGATTAAGACATTTCGCAAGAACGGGAACTCCTGATGAATTTGATTTAGATAATACAATCAACTCTACAGCAAATAATGGGGGATACTTAGATGTAAAAATGCGTCCAGAGAGAAAAAATAGAATTAAATTACTTCTATTTTTAGATGTAGGAGGCTCTATGGATCCATATATTGAAGCTTGTGAAGAATTATTTTCAGCTGCTAGAACAGAATTTAAAGAACTAGAACATTTTTATTTTCATAACTGTTTATATGAGACGGTATGGAATAATAATCCCAGGTCTTCAGAAGACATTATTCCAACTTGGGATATTTTAAGAAAATATGGAAGTGATTATAGAGTCTTGTTTGTAGGTGATGCTGCCATGAGTCCATACGAGGTTGCATATCCTGGAGGATCTATTGAACATTGGAATGAGGAATCGGGAGCTACTTGGCTAGAAAGATTAACATCACATTTTGATTCCATAGCATGGTTGAATCCAGAAAGTAAGAGTATTTGGAATTCATCAGCATCAAATAAGATGATAAGAGAGATATTTGAGGATAAAATGTTTGAAATGAATCTTTCAGGTATTGAAGAAGCTATGAAAGATTTATCCCGTTAAATTGCAAGGTATTTATCTCTTGTCTTTTTATCTTTGTTGAGTTCCTTAATGGAACCACTCCATACTGATTGGCCTTTGTCAATTATAATAGCTTCTTTCGCTACTTTCATACAAAAATGCATATTCTGCTCAGCAATAAGAATAGTTACTCCTATTTTTTCCAACTTATCAATAAGCTTCTCAATTTCTTCAACTATAATAGGAGCTAATCCTTCTGATGGCTCATCTAATAATAATATCTCAGGGTTGCCTGCTAGGGTTCTTGCAATTGACAACATTTGTTGTTCTCCGCCAGATAATTGGCCAGCTAATCTAAATCTAAGGTTTTTAAGTAATGGAAAAGTATCCCAAATTTTTTCTAAGTCCCAGTTGTTTATGTTTTTAAGATTATTTTTTTTACCCAAATTTATATTTTCTTCAACAGTGTGTTCTGGAAAGACTTGTCTATCTTCTGGAACATAACCTATTCCAGATTTTGCTCGTGAGTTGATAGAATTGCCCATTAATTCTTTTCCATCTAATTTTATAGAACCAGATTTAACCTTTATGATTCCTGTAATTGCTTTGAATGTAGAGCTCTTACCAGCACCATTTCTTCCTAATAATGCAATTATTTTATTTTTTGAAATATTTAGACTCATATTAAAAAGCACCTGACTACTGTCATAAAAAGCATTTATGTTTTTGACTTCTAATAATGACATTATTTTTTTCCTCCACCCAAATATGCTTTAATTACTTTTTGATCTTTTTTAATATCTTTGGGTCGTCCTTCAGCTAATATAGCACCCTGTTGGAGTACATATATTTTTTGAGCAATTCCGAAAACTATATCCATATCATGTTCTATAAATAAAATAGTTATTTTGGTTTTCTTCCATAATTCTTTAATTCTATCAATCATTTTCCATCTTTCTTCAGGTCCCATTCCGGCTGTTGGTTCATCAAGAAGAAGAAGCTTTGGTTTTAAGCACAATGCTAAAGCTATATCTAATAATTTTTGATCCCCATGACTCAATTCAGAACTGATGATATTTTTAGATTTTGTTAATCCTGCAAGCTTCATTATCTTATCAGCTTCATAATTTACATTATGGTCTTTAAAGCGGGTCCACATATTATTAAGACCATTGTGTTTTGAAAGTATAGCAAGTTTAATTGATTCATAAACTGTTAAATTAGGAAAAATATTTGTAATCTGAAAAGCTCTTGCTATTCCCATTTGTGTTGTTTCTGTTTCATCTAAGTTTGTTATTTCTTTATTTTCTATAAAAACTTTACCAGTATCTGGTTTTAGTTTTCCAGTTATCAAGTTAAATAGAGTAGTTTTCCCAGCCCCATTTGGCCCTATTACAGCATTTATAGTTTGCTTTTGCAGTTCTAGAGTTACGTTGCCAGTGGCAATAATACCCCCAAAACTTTTTTCTAAATTATTTATTTTGAGCATTTTTATTTCTACTTTCTTTAAATTTTATTACCATCCAATCTAACAAACCTTGTTTTAAACCTAAAACAAAAGATAAAATTACAAGACCTAGAACTAATCCGTAATATTTAGTATTTGCAGTAACGAAATCATTGAGGATTTCAAATATTAATGCACCCATTAAAGGTCCTAAAAATGTATTCATTCCTCCCAGTAAAATCATAAATAACGGTTCTGCTGATTTTGCCCAAAATGCCCACTCGGGATAAGCGCCAACATCAAGCAAAGCCTGAAGAGAGCCAGCTAAACCTGCTATTGAACCAGCAATAATAAAAGCTATTAGCTTATGGTTTTGATTATTAAAACCTAATGCAGCTGGTCTTTCCGCATTATCTCTTATCATTCTTAAGCCATAACCAAATGGAGATTCAATTAGTTGTCGAAGTACTAAAATAACAAGTATGGAAATAAAAATGGTGAATGCATAAAAATCAAATGGTTTGCTTAGGTCTATTCCTAAAAAAGGAGGTTTTGGAAATCCTCCCATTAGTCCTTGATCACCACCTGTAATATCAACAAGTGCAAGAATAATACTGTATATTACCATTTGGAAGGCGAGCGTTAAAAATGAAAAATAAATATCTTTTAATCTAATACATATGGCTCCTATAAAAGTCGCCAATACTCCTGAAACTAAAATTGATAACAATATAGCTACAGGAATAGAGAATGAGCCAAAATTATAAATTTTTATAAAATCTGATTGTAGAAATAACCCTAAAGTATAAGCTCCAGCAGCAAAAAATGCAGCATGTCCAAAAGCTATAAGGCCTAAATATCCTATTAAGATGTTTAAGGATAAAGCAAATAAGCCTAATATAAATACTTTTTGAATAATATCATGAACACCAGGGTCAGGAATAATAAAAAAAACGACTATAAGAAATACCCACGATAGTAAGGCTAAGCAAGCATCTCGAGAAAAAGAATCTTTCTTTAAAAATGAAATCATTTTTTATCACCCATTAGTCCATGAGGGCGAAGAATTAATACTAAGACCATTATTAAAAACATAATTCCATCTGTGAATAAAGGCATCGCTATTGCTCCAAATGATCTAGCCATACCAATTATAATTGATGCCAGAAATGCGCCGCCTATTGACCCCATTCCACCTATAACTGTAACGATAAATGACTCAACTAAAATAGAGTTTCCCATTCCTGAAACGACACTACCTATACTTGATGCTAATGCTCCACCCAGACCGGCTAAAAAACTTCCTAAAACAAAAACTGACGCTCTAATTACAGTAGTGTTTATTCCTAGTGCTTCTAACATATTTGGATTAACTGCTGCCGCTCTAACTAAATGACCAAACCTTGTTTTTGTCATTAGAAGCCATAAACCAATTGCAAGGAGTAAGCTTAATCCTATTATGGCTAAATGAAAAGGAGGAATGATTGCATCTAAAACAAATAAAGGCGGAACTTGAAATATTTCTGGTATGCCAATACTTGATAAAAATTCATCTCCCCAAATAATCATGACTAAATCATCTAAAATTAATACAATAGAATAACATAATAGAATTTGTATAAGAAGTTCAGCATTATAAACTCTATTTAATAACCCTCTCTCAAACATTAAGCCTACTATGCTGACTCCTATAGCTCCTAGCAAAACAGATAAACCAAAATGGCCCGTCGTATTCATTACTTGCCAGGAAAAATAAGCACCTAACATATACAGGGCTCCATGAGCAAAGTTAATTACTCCTAATACACCAAAAACAAGAGTTAATCCCGATGCAACTAAAAAAAGAAGCATGCCAATTTTTAAACCACCGGCAGTTTGAGATATAATACATGACGCAGATGTAAGACATTCTAGAAAGGCAACTAGTTCCATAATAAAATCCTAATTAAAATATTTATATATTAAATCCAGCCTTTATTAGTCAACCATTCTTCTTCTAAATTTTCAATGGTGTCCCAATTAGCAGCTTGAACGTCTTGAATAAAAGGTTCTTTTGGAATTGTTGTTCCCCAACCAATTGAGTAATTGGTAATGGTCTGGTCCCTATCCCTAATTGTAACTGTGTTACCTTCTCCAACTCCCATAAAAGATGGAATCGTTTTGCCTTTCAAAGCTTCTGCTAACTTTTTATTATCGGTACCTCCTGTTTCTTTAAGTGCATTAATTAAATAATCTATGGCTATAGATGCTTCCCAAGACCAATTGGTTGGATGGTCTCCATAAAGGTCTGTATAAGATTTATCATAGGCTCTATTTTCTTCTGTATCAGGCCATGCTGCAACATATCTAGTAGCAGAATGTAAACCTTTTGGAAGGTTTCTAATAGCATTCATTGTAGTATAATCCGCTAAGTTTATTGCAAAGAATTCTGTATTTTTGAAAATACCATATAAGGAGGCTTGATCTATAAATGATACTAAGTCTCCTCCCCATAAGCTGCTATATATTGCATCTGGTTTCTCTCTAGCTATTTTTGTAATTACTTCCGTATAGTCTGGTTGAAAAATTTTAGGCCATCCTTTACCAATCAATTCGAAGCCCGGGGCGAACTTTTCTAATGCCCAAAAAAATGTGTCATCACTATCTCTACCATATGCATAGTCAGGGTTTATAGACATCCATTTTTTTATTCCTTTTTTTTCAATAATTTTAGCCGCATATTTAGCGCTACCTACAGCATCATGTATTCCCTGTCTTGAGAATCTAAAGGCATTCCATGCTCTTATGGAAGGGTCGGCTGTCAGAGAAGTGGTTTCAGAAACGGTGTGTAAACATAAAGTGCCACTTTCTCTTATGACTTCTTGTACTGCAAATGAAGCGCCAGATGCTTCTGCATTAACTATTACATCAACATTATCTGAGTTTATAAAGTCTCTACATACTCTTGCTGCTTCGTCAGGCTTTGCTCTGCTATCTCTTATTATAAGTTCAATTTTTCTACCATCTAATCCACCTTCTTCATTAAATTTATTTACAGCCATTTTGATTGCATTTGTTACAGAAATTCCTAATTGTGCTACTCTTCCTGACAAAATAGTTGGTACTCCAATTTTTATATTATCGTCTGCCTTTAGAATTGACGGAAATCCAGCTGAAAATGACAGCGCTCCAATTCCTAAAGCTGCATTTTTTATTACAGTTCGCCTCGTATGTTTATTTCTCTTAATCATTTTTCTCCTCCAAACTAAAGATTATCTTCTCTGCATTTTCATTATAGGTGACAAGGTAGCGTCAAGACTAATTAGGTCTCCACAGCTCTCAATACAATTTGTTATTAAAATTTCAACACAAAAATCTGCTTCAATTTCTCCTCTATGTAAAAATAAAGGAAAATTATATCCATGGTTATCATGTGCTTGCGCAATTTGCATATTTTCTTCCATGACTGTAACAAGTTCATTTTCACATAGACCAGAATTTATATACATCTGACCGTTAAATACACCATTAATTTTTTTTATTTTATTTAATGAAATGGAAATATTATAAGTTCCTAAATCTGAAGCATTTTTACTATTCACTTCTATCTTATAATTGCATTCAATTTCTGTTTCTTGATTAACACAATTTATTTCAGAACTATTTGATACTTTTAAAAGAACAAATGAAAAAATAAATATAACTAAATTGACATAAATGTGACATGTTTTATTTTTTAACATACTATATAACTTTTTTTGTTTTTTAATATAAAACTTATTCTACTCATATATTAATTTAAATATATAAAATAGTTTTTTTTTACAGGAGGAGAAAATGAGACTTAAAAATAAAGTTGCAATAATTACTGGAAGTGCGTCTGGTTTTGGAGAGGGAATTGCTCAGCGTTTTGCGAAAGAAGGGGCAAGCGTTTTGTTAGCAGATATAAATAAAGATGGAGCAGAAAAAGTTGCAACAGAAATTAATGACCAAGGGGGCAAGGCTAAAGCTCATCAAGTTGATGTTTCAAGTAGTAATCAGGTTAAAGAAATGCTCAATAGGGCTTCTGAAGTTTATGGTAAGCTGGATATTTTGGTACAAAATGCTGCCATAGGAATGAATGCAAAGCCATTAATTAATACTTCTGAAGAAGAATTTGATGCTCTTTTCAATATAAATGTGAAATCAGTCTATTTAGGAGCTATTCATAGTTTTCCAATATTTAAGAAACAAAATACGGGTGGCGTAATAATAAATACTGTATCAACAGCGGCGTTAAGACCTAGGCCTGGGTTAACAGTATATAATTCAACAAAGGGTGCATTAGTAACAATGACAAAAGGAATGTCTTTAGAGTTTGCACCAGAAAAAATAAGAGTTAACGGATTATGTCCAGTGGCTGGAGATACTGCTATGTTAGAAGGATTTTTAGGAGATGGTCCCAAAGACGAATCATATTCCCGTTTTGTTTCTACTGTTCCTTTAGGTAGACTTTGTCAACCAAGAGACATGGCAAATGCAGCATTATACTTATGTTCCGATGAAGCAGATTTCATTACTGGAGTTATGTTAGAAGTCGATGGCGGAAGGTGTGTATAAATTTTTTAGACAAAAGCTTGATTTCATTCGTATGCTGCGCTAAGTTACTCTACTAGATAGGGAGTATTGGGAGGAACAGCACTTTCGGCTGGGTTTTGTGACCTTAATTTCTTTCATATTTCCGTTAACGTTCTCACAGTGGAGGTAAAATGGCTGTATTAAAAATCAATAGCTTATCACATGTTGTTGATGCACCTGCTGACACTAAATTATTATGGGTTATTCGTGAACATTTACGTTTAACTGGTACAAAATTTGGTTGTGGCATGGGGCTATGTGGAGCATGTACTGTTCACCTTAATGGTGAAGCAGTAAGATCATGTCAGATCGAAATTGGAGATGCTGAAGGAGCTGATATCACAACGATTGAAGGTTTAGATCCTAAAGGCAACCATCCTGTACAACAAGCATGGCTTGAGTTACAAGTACCACAATGTGGTTATTGTCAATCAGGTCAAATGATGAACGCGGCTGCTTTCTTAGAAAGCAATCCATCACCATCTGATGGTGAAATTCTTGAAGCAATGCAGGGCAATCTTTGTCGTTGTATTACCTACTTGAGAATCAAGCAGGGTGTAAAAAGAGCATCAGAAATTATGGGAGCATAGATCACATGACTAAACATGATAAAAATTTAAAAGGAATCACACGACGCGAAATGCTTGTGGGTTCTGCAGTAGCTGGAACAGGGTTGGTAGTCGGTTATTCTCTTATTCCAGAAGGTACATTGTTGGGAGCAAGAGAAGCTTTAGGAGCAGGACAATGGGATCATCAGCTATTTTTAACAATGGATGCTTCTGGTATTGCAACTGTGCATATTACAAAAGCTGAAATTGGACAACACATAGGAACTGCACTAGCACAATCAGTAGCTGAAGAGTTAGAAATTGATTGGAATGATGTTAGAATCGATTATCCAGATTCTGATCCAAAATGGGGACTTATGATCACAGGTGGTTCATGGTCAGTGAACTGGACATTTGATCGTAATTCCAGAATCGGAGCTTCAGCAAGAATTGCATTAGTAGAAGCTGGTGCAAAAATGATGGGTGTACCTGCTGCACAATGTTCAGCAAGTAACTCAACAGTGACTGATAGCGTTTCTGGTGCTTCAAGAACATATTCAGAAATCTTAAGTACTACAACAATCGATCGTACTTTCAGCGAAGACGAGATGAAAGCGCTAACACTGAAAAAATTTGGTGAATATAAAGTAGTTGGTAAATCAATACCTGCTCTTGATATTCCTGACAAATTAACAGGTGTAGCACGTTACGGTATCGACGTATTTGTACCAAATATGGTATATGGTCGTTTAGTAGCTAATCCTACTCGTTATGGAGCTGTTCCATTATCAGTTGATGATTCTGATGCTAAAGGTATCGATGGCTATGCTGGAGTTGCTCATATAAAAGAAGATCCTACAGGCGTAAACACAGGTTATGTTGTAGCTTTGGGTGAAACTTATTGGGCTGCTGAAAAAGCTGCAGCTGCTATGAAAGTTAACTGGGATAATGGTCCAAATGCTGGAACATCCTCAGCTGACATCGTACAGTCTGCTAAAGATGCAATAGCTGATGATTCTCAAGGCTTTACATGGGTGCTTGAAGGAGATCCAGAAGGAGCTATGGCTGGTGCTGATGAAACTATCGAAGCAGAATATGAAACATCACTTGGTTACCATGGATGTATGGAACCAATGAATGCTGTGGCAATGGAATCAGGTGGCGTATGGCACTTGTTCTGTGGTTCTCAGTTCCAAGGTCGTTTCACTGCAATGACAGCTGCTGCTTTAGGAGTAGATGCTGCTAACGTAGTATTACATCAGTGTTATTCAGGAACTGGTTTTGGTCGTAGATTAGAGCCGGATAATGTAATCATAGCTGCTATGGCTGCTCAACAAGTTGGTAGACCAGTAAAATTAATATACACACGTGAAATCGATTTAGGTTTTGATTTCCACCAAACTCATACAGTACAAAGAGTTAAAGGTGGCGTTAAAAACGGTAAAATCGACGTTATGTCACATGATGTATGTGCTGGCTGGGCTACAAAACGTATGGCACCAGGCTTCTTAGCTGACTCAGTGGACAAAAAAGGTAAAATTGACCAGTTCTCAACTAATGGTTCAGATCACTGGTATGATATTGCTAACCACTATGTTAGATCTATTGAAAACACAACTGCTATGGCTGCGACACCTCCAGGGCAATTACGTGCTGTTGCACCTACTTGGACTTGGTGGGCAAATGAAAGCTTTATCGATGAGGTAGCTCATAAGATTGGTAAAGACCCTCTTGATATGAGACTTTCAATGTTAAGTGCAACTGGTAAGAATGCTGGTACTCCTCCTAATACAGTAGGTGGTGCTAACAGACTTAGAAATGCATTAATCGTAGCTGCAGGTAAAGCAGGTTATGGTGTAAAACCAATGCCAGCTAATACTGCAATGGGTATAGCAAGTGTGGCTTCACAAGAGCGTGGATCACCAAGTTGGACTGCAGTAGTTGCTGAAGTTCATGTTGATCCATCTTCAGGTGAACCAACACTTACAAAATTAACTGTAGCAATGGATGTTGGAACAGCTGTGAACCCTGATGGTGTTCTAGCTCAGATACAAGGTTCTGCATTATTTGGATCAAGTCGTGTATTACATGAAAATGTTACTATGACTAATGGTACAATTGATCAGCTTAACTTTGATACTTGGACTCCAATGCGTATTCACCAAGCACCAGAAGTAGATGTGGCTATTATTCAAAATGGTCATTATCCTGCTGGATGTGGTGAACCAGTTGTTACTTGTGTAGGACCAGCTATTGCAAATGCTGTATTTAATGCATCAGGAGCAAGAGTTCGTTCATGGCCAATTACTGCGGAAAAAATTAAAGCAGCTCAACGTGGCGCATAAACACAAAGTATAAAATTATACTGATTAAACGGCTCCCTTCGGGGGGCCGTTTTTTTTTTTAATCAATGGGTTTGGATAGTTCTAATTTGATACCGTTAGGGTCTGTTATAAAAACTTGTATTATTTTGTTATCTGGGGTCTTTTTTTCTATAAATTTTATATCATATTTACTTAAATTATTTTTAATTAAGTTTATGTCTTTAGCTTTAAAAGCTATATGATCTAACGTTGGTTTTATATTTGGTGATTTGTGACTGCTTTTAACTATTATGTGTATAACAGCTCTTCCGTTTAATGATAGCCAAATACCTTCAAAACTAAATGGAGGCCTATTTTCATCTATTTTCATACCAAAGATCTTTGTATAAAAATCTCTTGTTTTTGCTAAATCTTTTGTGATAATTGTTATGTGATCTAGGCTATCTAAATATTTGTTCATTTATTTTAATTTCTCCTTTTACAAATATCCTTAATTAGATTATCTATACTTATTAAATTGTAAGCAAATTAAATTTTTAAAAGTAGTAGGAGGCGATTTTGTATATTTTTAATCTTATTAAAATAATTTCTTTATCTTTATCAATTATTTTAACTTTTTCTGGAGCAGCTTTTTCCGCTGACAATCAATTATTAAACTTAGATATTACTACAAGTTTTCCAGCAATAATTGCTCTTTTAGTATTTGTTGCAGCTTACGCTTTAGTAATGGTTGAAGAGTATACTCATATGAGAAAGTCAAAACCTGTTATTATAGCAGCAGGTTTTATATGGGCGGTAGTTGCCTATATGGCAGTTAAAATGGGATTAGATGTTCATGCAGCTTCCTATTCTTTTAAACATACATTTTTAGAATTTGCTGAATTATTTGCTTTTCTTTTAGTAGCTATGACGTTTATTAATTCAATGACAGAAAGAAATGTATTTGAAGCTTTAAGGTCATGGTTAGTTACTCAAGGGTTTACTTTTAGAAAAATATTTTGGATAACAGGGGTTTTATCTTTTTTTATGTCTCCTATTGCTGATAATTTAACAACAGCATTAATAATGTGCGCTGTTATAATGGCAGTAGGAAAAGATAATAAAAGGTTTATAGGATTAGGCTGCATAAATATAGTTGTTGCTGCTAATGCAGGAGGAGCATTTTCTCCTTTTGGTGATATCACTACTTTAATGGTTTGGCAAAAAGGTATAGTTTCTTTTACTGAATTTTTCTATATATTTGTTCCATCAGTAGTAAATTATATTGTTCCTGCAGCAATTATGCATTTTGCTATAAGTGATGAAAAACCTCAATCAAGTAATGAAAAAGTTAAAGTTAAAGATGGCGGTTATACGATAATTCTTTTATTTTTATGTACTATTGCCTTCACAGTAACACAACATCAATTTTTACATTTGCCACCTGTGTTTGGAATGATGACTGGATTGGGAGTATTGTCTGTATATGGATATTTTTTAAAAAATAGAGATACAGATGCTAAAGGATTTAATATTTTTGATAAAGTAGCAAAAGCAGAATGGGATACTCTGTTATTCTTCTATGGTGTTTTAATGTGTGTAGGGGGACTTTCAGCATTTGGATATATGACTTTGACTGCATCTTATATGTATGGAGATTTAGGAGCAAGCACAGCAAATATCTTAGTTGGAATTCTTTCTGCTATTGTTGATAATATTCCTGTTATGTATGCTGTTTTAACTATGATACCTGAAATGGATTTAGGTCAGTGGTTATTAGTTACGTTAACAGCAGGAGTAGGAGGAAGCATGCTATCTATTGGTTCTGCCGCAGGAGTTGCACTTATGGGACAAACCAAAGGAATATATACATTTTTCTTCCATCTAAGATGGACGCCAGTAATAATGCTAGGCTATGCGGCTAGTATATTTGTTCATTTTTTATGGAATGCTAGATTATTTGATAATGTTCCATTAATGCCGTAATTAAAGAGATAATTTTTACGCTAACTTATAGACTAAAATTTCATGTATATGCGTAAGTGAATAAATCTTATCATTTCTTCATGTTTGAATTTTTGGGAGGAATGAATTATGACAATATTAAATATTAATAATTCTTCACATATGGTGGATGCACCAGATGATACCAAACTACTTTGGGTTATTCGTGAACATTTACGTCTAACTGGTACAAAATTTGGTTGCGGTATGGGGCTATGTGGAGCATGTACTGTTCACCTTAATGGTGAAGCAGTAAGATCATGTCAGATCGAAATTGGAGATGCTGAAGGAGCAAGAATTACGACTATAGAGGGTCTTGATCCAAAAGGTCAGCATCCTGTGCAACAAGCATGGCTTGAGTTACAAGTACCACAATGTGGTTATTGTCAATCAGG
>PAYS01000030.1 GCA_002715265.1 Candidatus Pelagibacterales bacterium | reverse complement strand
CAGACCATGACGACCACAGTGATCACGATAGCCACGATCATGGAGAACATCATGATGATCATGCAGACCATGACGACCATAGCGATCACGATAGCCACGATCATGGAGATGTAGGTTTTAAAGTAACTGGAATTCTTAAACCAACTGGGACTCCAATTGATAGTGGAGTTTATATTAGTGTCTTAGCATATGAGGCGATTCACAAAGGTTGGATAGGTAATCAAAAAGTTATGGATATATCTGAAGAGCATATTAAAAATGAATTAGAACCTAAGTCTATTTCTGCAATTTTCGTATCTTTAAAAAATAGGACTGGAATATTCCAATTTCAAAGAGATATATTAAATTATAAAGATGAGGCATTAAGTTCAGTTATGCCAGGATTAACTTTATCTAGACTTTGGGCATTAACTTCAAACATTGATATGGCTTTTAAAATTATAACGGCCTTCATTATTTTTATTGCATTATTAGGAATGACGGCAATGACCATTGCTGGTTTAAATAATAGAAGACGAGAAATGGCAATTTTAAGATCGGTGGGAGCATCTCCTAGAACCATAGTATCATTAATGTTAATTGAATCTTTAATAATTTCTTTTATTTCTATTTTTATAGGTTATGTATTAATGGTATTAGTTTTCTATTATGGACAAGGATATATAGAAAATAATTATGGAATTTATGTAGAAGGTTTCTCTCTTAAAAATTATGATATTAATATAATAATTGCTATAGTATTTAGTTCTTTATTAGCTACGATAATTCCTGCAATAGGAGTATACAAAAGTACTCTAAGAGATGGTTTGTCAGTAAAGTCATAGGATTTATTTTTTGGAACATTTATTACAAAAGTATTTATTTGGTTTGGATAGTAATTTACGAGGCTTTATATTTGGCTTTGTTCACGTATCTATTATGCTAATAGGATATTACTCAGGCTGGAGTATTAATAGGCTGCTTAAATTAGCATCTAATGGCTATGTTGCTGGAATTTTTGGAGCAGCTTTAGCTCATGTTATAGCAGATTTAATAGCAAGTTATCTTGATCCACATTTAAGATCAATGGTTTTAGGTATAGTATTAGGAGGACTTTTACCTTTATCAATAGTTCCTTTACTAGAGAAGTTTATTACTAAAAGTAAGCATCATATAGTTGTTGGAGATCACGAAGATATAGAAAAAGATTCTAAGTCCAAACATAAATAATATTTTAATCTTATCTAAATTCATATATTATATTATATTGTATTATATTTATTATTAAGGAAATTTAATGAAAGGTTCTTTCTTAATTAGTTTTAAGGTCATCTTAATTCTATTATTGACTTTAAGCTCAGTATTTTCTCAGGATAGTATTGCGAAAAATATTACATGGACCGATCTGCTGCCTGATGATGCTTTTGATTTTGTTCCAGCAGGAGGAGTTACAGATGATATGTGGAATGATCCAGAATTTATAAAAAAAGTAGAGCGAGCTGGTATAGTAACTGTTCCTGAGTTAGATGGAAGAAATATAAGAATTACTGGTTTTATGGTTCCTTTAGAAGTGGATTTTGGGGAGGCAGAAACAGTAAATGAATTTGTGTTGGTGCCATCTGCAGGAATGTGTATGCATTTACCACCACCACCACCAAATCAATTAATGTTGATAAAATTATCTAGTCCAGAAAGGATAAGAAGTATGTATCAACCCATAGGAGTAAATGGAATAATTTCAATAAGTCAACCTTTAGAAGATTCATTTGATAGCATGTACACTATTGAAAACCCTGATTTAATTGATGATGTAACTTGGCAAGATTTAGATTTAGGTAGATAAAATAACTTTCATAATTATTTTCTTGAAATTTATCTTTTAAGTGATATATAAAAATTGAGAATGACTTTCATTCTCAATTAACTATATAAAATAGGAGTACTTATGAAAAAGTTTTTGTTGTTAATTATAATAATCTTTAGTTTTTCACTACCAGTAAATGCTAAACCGCCAATTATTGATTTAGAAACTAATACCATAGAGATGTTAAATAAACGCGATGATGGTGGTATAATGATCTTTAGTGTAGATATTGCAAGAATTGATGTAGGAGAGAGTATAACTTGGTTGCCTACAGATAAAATGCATAATGTTGAATGGAAAAATGGCCCAGATGGTGCTGAGCTTCCAAAAAAAAGTAAATTTAGTAAAGAATTTACCATGGAATTTACTGTTCCAGGAATATATGTATATGTTTGTACTCCGCATGTAGCTATGGGGATGATGGGAATAGTTATAGTAGGAGGAGATACTAGTAATAAAGAGGCAATATCTAATACTAGAATAATGGGTAAATCTAAAAAAAGATTAAGCGCATTATTAGATAGTATAGAATAATTTGTTATCTAATAAATTTTACTAGTATATAGTAACCTTCTTATGTATAATAATTGTTTTATTAAACATAAAAAGGTTCTGTCATGAAAACTCGTATTACTGAAATGTTTGGTATTGAACATCCTATTATTCAGGGTGGTATGCATTATGTGGGATTTGCTGAATTAGCAGCAGCAGTATCAAATGCTGGAGGATTAGGAATAATTACAGCTCTTACACAAAAAAGTCCTGAAGATTTAGCTAAAGAAATAGCTCGCTGCAGAGAAATGACAGATAAGCCAATAGGAGTTAATTTAACTTTTCTTCCTGTAGTTGAAGCTCCAGATTATCCTGGATATATAAATTCTATTATTGAAGGTGGAGTTAAAGTGGTTGAAACGGCTGGAAATAACCCTGCAAAATGGCTTCCTTTATTAAAGGAAAATAATATAAAAGTTATACATAAATGTACTACTGTTCGTCATGCTCTTAAAGCAGAAGGAATAGGATGCGATGCAGTTTCAGTGGACGGATTTGAATGCGGAGGACACCCAGGAGAAGATGATATACCAAATATGATACTTTTGCCAAGAGCAGCTGAAGAATTAAATATTCCTTTTGTTTCTTCGGGAGGCATGGCAGATGCAAGATCATTGGTTGCATCTTTAGCAATGGGAGCAGATGGAATGAATATGGGTACCAGATTTATTGCTACAAAAGATGCTCCTGTTCATGAAAATGTTAAGCAAGCTATTTTAGCAGCGACAGAATTAGATACTAGGTTAGTTATGAGACCATTAAGAAATACTGAAAGAGTTTTAACAAATAAAGCAGTTGAAAAGATTTTAGAAAAAGAAAAAGAACTGGGTGCACATATTAAATTTGAAGATATAATTAAAGAAGTTTCCGGGGTATATCCTAGAGTCATGTTAGATGGAGAAATGGATGCAGGTGCATGGTCTTGTGGAATGGTTGCAGGACTAATTCATGATATCCCTACGGTTCAAGAGCTTATGGACAGGATTATGAATGAGTCAAAGCAACTTATTGAAGATAGATTAAAAGGTATTCTTAATTAAATAAATTCTGGTTATTCTTATGAAGAGAGCTATTTTTGCTGGAGGTTGTTTTTGGTGTACCGAAGCTATTTTTATTAAGCTGGATGGTGTTATTAAAGTTACTTCTGGATATATTGGCGGTGAGATAGAATATCCGAGTTATCAGCAGATCTGCGAGGGTAATACTGGTCATGTAGAAGCAGTTGAAATTATCTTTAATGATAAGATAATTAACTACAAAAGTTTATTAAAAGTATTTTTTGACACGCATGATCCTACACAATTTGACGGACAGGGAAATGATATTGGTTCCCAATATTTATCAAGAATATATTTTGTGGACGAAGATCAAAAAGAATTGGCAAAAGAATACATTGAGGATATTGCAAAAAATTATGATAGTCCAATAGTTACAAAGCTATATTCAGAAAAAGCTTTTTATGAAGCAGAACAATATCATCAAAATTATTATAATGAAAATCCAGAACAACCTTATTGTCAAATAGTAATTAAGCCCAAACTTAATAAATTTAATAATGCATTTAAAAATTTTTTAAAAAAATAAGTTAATTTTCAATTTTTAAATTATTATCTAGTTCTCTTATTGCAGCTATAGGATCAATAACCTTAATAGTGTTAATTCCTAATAATTTTGCAGTTTTCAAGTTCATTCCTAAATCATCTAAAAACACAGAATTTTCAGGTTTAATTTTTAAATCGTCTAGTAAGTATCTATAAATTCTTTTTTCCGGTTTTCTCATACCTATTTCACAACTTTCATATATTTTATCAAAAAATGATAAAACATGATCAACTTCTTTTTTTCGTTCTTTTGGAGAAAATACATGTACTCCTTTAAGAACATTAGTAAGACAAATTAATTGATAATTTTTTGATAATGAGGCAATTTTTTCCACCATTAAAGGTCTTAGTGGACCATATAATTGTTTTAAAATCTCTTTGGCATTTAAGTTGTAGCCTAACTTTTTTGCTTCAAGATTAAACTCTTCAATAAAAGTTTGAATGTCAATTTCACCTCTTTCACTTTTAGCCCAAGCATTATTGTCTGGGTTCGTCATTACAATACTAGAAATTACTCCTTTAGAGATTCCATAAAACTTTTCTAATTTTTTAAATCCTTCTATTGGGCTATCTGTAATAACACCACCAAAATCAAAAATAATTGTTTGAATATTCATAAATATACCACCTTAACTTACTTAATAATATTCTTTAAATCTTCCTTTGTATCAATATCAATTAAAGAAGAAGAGGTTCTTTGTGGAATGTCATAAATATCATTAATATTATTATTTATAATATTTTTTGCCCCCATATCTCCTTTTAATTTTAAAATATCAGGAAAAAATTTTCTTCCAATCAGAATTGGGTTTCCTCTTTTACCTTTATGAGAGGGAATTACTATATTGATATTATTTTTTGGATCAAAATTTTTAATTAAACTATTTATTAAATTAAATGAAATTTTTGGCATATCTCCTAAAATTATAACAGCAGCGTCACAATCTTCGGGTAATGCTGATATACCTTTTTTTAGTGAGGTTGATAAACCATTCTTGTATTCATTATTTGCAACGATAGTAATATTTTTTTTTACAAATTTTTCTATTTGCTCTTTTTCATGTCCTAGAACTATTATATTATCACGAGCATTTGATTTAGTAGCTGTATCAATTATATTTTGTATCATATTTTTGCTGTTAATATTTATCAAAAGTTTATTAATTTTTTTCATTCTTTTGGATTGTCCTGCAGCTAAAATGATGTTGGCTATATTATATTTTTTATCAGGTTTTTTATTTTTATTGATAGTTTTTAGAAGGCCGCCAACTCCCATTTGATAAATATCTTTATTGGATATTGTAACATTTGCAATAACTCTTTCTAATACCCAGTCAAAGCCATTTAAGCTAGGAGACCTAGCACATCCAGGAAGCCCAATAACAGAAATATTTTTTATTTTCCCAATTAATAATAAATTTCCTGGATCAACTGGCATACCAAATCTAATAATTTTCCCGTTGGAGGAAATAATTGCCTCTGGTATTTTATCTTTTATATCAACAATTGCTGATGCACCTAAAATAAGAATAATATTTATTTTTTTATTTTTTAATACTTTTATATAATTGGATATTGTTTCACTATTATGTTCGCAGGTAACTATTTCTGTTAAAGAGGAATTAAATTTTTTTAACCTTTCTTCTATCCTATTTATGGATATATTATTTAATTTAATATTCTGTTTTCCAACATGGGTTAAAATTAATCCTACCTTTTTATTTTCGAATGAGTGAATGTATAAACTTTTTTTTAGGATTGAATTTTTTATTTTATTTAATACTTTAGTACTTACGAAAAAGGGAATAATTTTTATTGTTGCTATCATATCTCCCTTCTTTACTTTTGAATAATTTTTTAGTGTAGCTATAGTTACTTCTTCTGATGTGCTATTAAACTTTTCTATTGCTTCCTCATTTATTTCAAGTAAACCTGATTTAGATGCTAATAGATTAGTTCTTCCTGTATGTGGATCTTCACTTATAACAGTTTCATTGATAAATAGGTTTCCTACTTTTTTTGCAATTATGTCTTCATGGATATCATTTTTATCTGATTTAGCGCAAATAATAGATCTATAACCAAATTCTTTTAAAATTTTTACATCTTCCTTTGATATCTTTCTTCCTTTTGACAACTTTTTACCATTAACATTTAATGTATGACCTAAAATATTTCCTATGGATTTTTCAATTAAAACTTCTCCAAAATACATAATTTTAACCTTTAACTTTATGAAGAGTTTTAATAATTTCAGACATTATTGAAATCGCAATTTCATCAGGAGAATTTGCACCTATAGCTAACCCTACTGGTCCATGAATTCTATCAATATCAGTTTGTTTGTGGTTAGCTAATAATAGTCTTTTAATTCTTGAATTATGGGTTTTTTTAGATCCTAATGATCCAATATAAAATGCTTTACTTTTTATAGCTGTGTTAAGAGCGGAGTCATCTAATTTTGGGTCATGTGTAAGTGTTACAACCGCTGTTCTATCGTCTATCTTGTAGTTAATAAGAGCTTCTTCAGGCCAATCATTAACAATTTTTATATTAGGAAATCTTTTATCATTTGCGAAGGCTGATCTCGGGTCTATGATGGTAACTTCGTAGCCAATAGTAGAGGCAATTTTAGCTAATGGCTGTGCTATATGTACTGCGCCAATTATAACTAACCTTAGAGGCGGCAAGCTTATATTAATGAACCATAATGATTTATTAACAGTAATTAAGCCTGATTTTCCATTATTTAAGTAATCTTTAGCTTCTATTAATATTTGTTTTATATTAGTATCTTTTGACTCTTCGTCTAAAATAAGCTGTTTCCCAGTACCTATTTCTGTTGCCAGAATAACTTTTTCCCTACTATTTTTTTTTTGATAGAACTTTATCTAGGGTTTCATCTTTCAATCATTTTCCCCAATATTTTCAATAAAGACTTCAACTTTACCTCCGCATGTCAGACCTACTTCCCACGCTTCAATATTTGATACTCCAAATTTTAAAAGTTTTGGTTTTCCTGTCTTCATTATTTCTTGTGCTTCCGCAATAACGGTTCCTTCTATGCATCCACCTGAAACTGATCCTAAAATTTCTAAGTCTTCGTTAATTGCCATTTGACTTCCAACAGGTCTTGGACTTGAGCCCCATGTAGATACAACGGTTGCTAAGGCAACCTTTTTATTATTTTTTCTCCATAAAGAACTTTGGTTTAATATCTTATCAATTTCTTCCATATTATATCTATATCCAATTATAAATTAGTAAAATATCTTAAAAATATTAATTTGGCATTAATGCATGTTTTGTACATACATCTATTAAATTTTGTCTATATTCTGATGAAGCATGTATATCCTCATTTAGTTCGGATTTTGGAATGGTTTTTAAAGGGAAATTTGTAGAAAAATCTTTTGATAAAGATTCACTTATTTCTTTCGCTATAAAAGGTGTATGAGACGCTCCTGTAACGGCAACTCTCACTTCATTATCATATTTTGCTATACTTACCCCAACAACTGCATATCTACTAGCAGGGTTTGGAAATTTAACATATTTAAAATATTCTGGTATTTCATATTCAATAGAAGTAAGTATTTCATTATCTTCGAGACTGGTTTCAAACATACCTGTGAAGAAATCATCGTTATTGATTGTTCTATTATTTGTCTTTAAGTTAGATCTTAAGGCTAAAATAGCAGATGGCCAATCTGCAGCAGGGTCTGAATTTGCTAAAGATCCTCCTATTGTGCCCATTATACGAACTGCTGGATCTCCTATACCAGATGCTAGGTTTGAAAAACCATTAATTTTACTTTTTATTTCTTTATTTTTAGAAATTTGATCATGCGTGCAAAGAGCGCCAAGGATTATTCTATTTCCATCTAAACTTATAGTATTTAATTCATTTAATAGCTTTAAATCAATTAAATCAGTAGGTGATATAAGTCTCTGTTTCATTGATGCTACAAGAGTCATTCCTCCAGCTAAAAACTTTGGATCTTCAGATGAGGAAAAAATATCTAACGCTTCATTAATATTATTAGGACTATGGTAATTAAAGTCATACATCAATTATTCTCCAAATCTTTCATATTTTTTGCACCTTCACTAATCGATTTTATTATATTTTGATAGCCAGTACATCTACAGAAGTTACCTTCAATATGTTTTCTGATCTCATCTTCATCAGGACTATCATTTTCATTAACAAGAGAAATAGCAGATATTATCATTCCTGGAGTACAAAAACCGCATTGCAGACCATGATTATTTCTAAATGCTTCTTGCATAGGGTGTAACTCATCATTTTTTTCTAAGTTCTCTATGGTTTTTATCTCTTGATTATTAAGTTGTGCTAATAAAATACTACATGATTTTACAGCTCGTCCGTTTAACATTACCATGCAGGCACCGCATTGACTTGTATCACACCCTACATGTGTGCCTGTTAATTTTAATTCTTCTCTTATAAAATCAACTAATAATAAATTAGGGTTTATTGTTTTTTCATATTTTTTATCATTAACAGTTATATTTATAGTTAATTTTGCCATTTCTTAATACCTCTAACTTATTATGAACACAAAAAATTATGCTTAAAATAATAATAGAATATTTTAAATATTACTAGCTAAAAAAAAATACAATTAATAATATTAATATTATTAATGATGTTATCCATCCCCAATATGGCATACTATATTTAACAACATCATTCTTGCTTTTATCAGCTGTTTCATTATTTGTATTTGGGGTATCTTGAAGCACATCAGTATCAGATACCAGAGAGCAAAAATTATTAAAAAAATCATCCGCCGTATTTTTTACAGCTCCACCTATTAACCTAGAACCTAATTGTGCTATCTTTCCTCCAACTTGTGACTTGCCTGAATAGGTAAGAGTAGTGGTTTTATCTTCATTTTCTGACAAGTTTATTTTTACACTTCCTTTTGCAAATCCTGCTGCACCGCCTTTACCTTGACCCTCTATGGTATAACTATTTGGCGGGTCTATATCTTTAAGATTTACAGAACCAGTAAAATTAGCAGACACTGGACCAATTTTAGCTTTAACTTTTGCTGTAAATTCGTTATCAGAAATTTTATCTAAAGTTTGACAACCTTTAATAGATTTTTTTAGGATTTCTGGATCATTTAGGCATTCCCACACTCTCTGTTTAGGTGCAGGAATTTTATATTCACCTGATAAATCCATAAACTATTTTCCGTTTGCTTTAAGATATGCTAGCAAATTAGTTATGTCATCAGCTTTCTTTAGTCCAGGAAAAATCATTTTTGTTTTTCTCACAAGACCTTTTGGTTTTTTGAACCAAGCTGTTAAGTTTTCCTCATTCCAATTTCCAGCTTCATCAGCATAAGCTTTTAAAGCTTTAGAATATTTATAGCCTTCTACAGCAGCTATCGGAGATCCAACAATATTCCATAAATTTGGCCCTAATTTGTTTTTTCCTCCTTCATCTACACTATGGCAAGCTTTACATTTATTAAACACTTTTTCTCCTGCTTTAATATCTCCAGCAAAAGATATGTTGCTATTTGTTATAAATAAAGTAGTTAAAAGGGTCGTCATAATAATTGTCCTCAACATTTGTCCTCCCAAGACTTCTTGATTAAACTTAAAGATAACTCAATTACAATCTAACTAAATTTTTATGTAATTCAACTAAAATAATTAATTACATTCACTTCCACAACTCACTATCGGATAGCCTCTAGTAATCCATCCAGTTTTAGTTTCGTCTCCAACAATACCTTCAGTCATATTATATATATTTTTGTATCCTTTTTCTTTTAGCATCGCAACAGTAGCAGAAGATCTTCCTCCACTTTTACAAATAATACCTGCTTTTATAGATTTATCATCACCAATAACTGAAATTAGATCATTAATAAAATCATTTCTCAAAGTCATTGCAGGTGTTAACATCTGTACTAGTTTAGATCCTGGAATTACTCCAGTTTCTTGCCATTCACTTTTATTTCGTATATCTACAATCAGTGATCCACTTTCAAATAATTTTAATGATTTGCTATAATCAGCATCATTAGCTAAAGCAAAATGGCAAAATATAGATGTCAAAAAAATTAAATTTATAAAAAGTTTTATCATAATTAATCTAACAATTTAGTAGGAAGCCACATCACTAGTTCTGGAAAGCATATTATAGCGATTAAGCCTATAAGTTGTAAAATTACAAAAGGAATAATTCCTTTATATATCATTTGTATTTTTATTGATGGAGGAGCAACTCCTTTTAGATAAAATAATGCAAATCCAAAGGGTGGCGTTAAAAAGGACGTCTGTAAATTTACAGCAATTAAAACAGCAACCCAAGGGACAACTAATTCTGGAGCAATATGTGTTCCAAAGTCTAATGTTGCTAAGATAGGAGCAAATAAAGGTAGTACTATTAATGTAATTTCTACCCAGTCAAAAAAGAATCCAAGTAAAAAACACATTCCCATCATTAAAAATAAAATACCCCAAGATCCTAAACCAAGACTTTCTACTACATGATGGATTAAATCATCGCCTCCTAATGATCTAAAAACATAAGAGAAAGCGGTAGCACCAATAAATATTCCAAAAATCATTGCACATGTAAGAGCCGATCTTTCTGTAACGCTTTTTATAACGGTCTTTGATAGTCTTTTATTAAATAAAGCAAGTATAATTGAACCTAAAGCTCCAACTGCTGCAGCTTCTGTAGGTGTAGCAATTCCTGCAAATATTGAACCTAAAACACACATTATCAAAAATATAGGAGGAATAAATGATCTAAATATCATTATCCATAATTCTGCATTACTCTTAGGCCCCATGCTATCTGGAAGTGGAGGAGCCAATTGAGGGTTTAATTTAGTTCTTAAATATAAATAAATTATATAGATTGTTGCTAGTAGCAGACCAGGAACAATAGCCGCTAAAAATAGTGTTCCTACAGATATAGCAAGTAAGTCTGCCATAATAACAAGCATTATTGAAGGTGGAATTAATATACCTAAGGTGCCTGAGGCAGCTATAGTTCCGGTAGCTAAAGACGGATTATAATTTCTTTCTAACATTACAGGAAGCGCTAATAAGGTCATCATTACAACTGATGCTCCAATTATGCCTGTTGTAGCAGCCATAATGGTTCCCATTATGGTTACCGATAAAGCTAATCCTCCAGGAACCCTTCTTAACAATACTTGAAGACAGTTTAAGAGATCATTTGCTACACCACTTCTTTCAAGCATAGTTCCCATAAATATAAACATTGGAACTGCAACTAATATGAGATTTTCACAAACTCCACCCCAAATTCTACTAATTATATTAAAAAATTCTATAAAACTAAATACGTCAAATGCCATTCCTAAAAAACCAAAACCAAGACCTACACCGCCTAGAACAAATGCAACTGGAAAACCACTAAATAATAATATAGCTAAGGACAAAAACATAAAAACAGGTAGTAATGTTACAAAATCCATTATGCCATCTCCTTTGCTTGATTCTGTTTAATAATTTCTAATTCTTCTGCTGGACTTCTAAGCTCTGGAGATATACCTTTAGCATGTTTTTCTAATTCTTTATCTCTTCTATTTATAGCAATTAAATAAACAATATTTCTCAATAATACACTTATTCCAGCTAGCCATAAAAATCCCATTCCAAGAGGTATAAATGATTTAATTATCCATCTATGTGATAGACCTGTAAGAGCAGCAGAAACTTCATTAATTTGATAAGATCTGGATACAAAATCTAATCCAAAGTAAATAATTAATCCTGTATATGGTAAGACAAATATTAGAACTCCTAGTATTTCTAATATTGATTTTAATTTAGTGCCAAAGCTTTCTCTTATCACTTCAATTCTAACATGTGAATTTTTTAAATAAGCATAACCTAAAGCTAATAAAAACAGGGCAGCATGAAGATGCCATTCCATCTCTTGAAGTTTGATTGATCCTAACACAAAAAATCTTCGAGAAATAATATCAAAAATAATAATACCTATTAATGGGATTGCTAGCCACGCTCCAATTTTTCCAATAAATTCTAAAAAACTCTCAAGTTTATTGCTAACTATTAGCAATGTCTTAGCATATCCGCTATTTAAGTTTTCGTAAGATGTCTTCATATTATTCCCCAATTAAAATCTTAAAAAAAATAAAAAGATATTAGACTGTTGTATCGAACATATTAAAGGTTTGAAAGTTTTTTCTTAAAATCTTTTTTGAATCTACTTTTAACCAATTGTCTATCAAAGTAGCATAAACACTTCTGAAGTCTGTAGTGTGTTTTAAATTATCACCTTCATCCAACCCGTTAATTAGGTCAGGAATTTTTCCATAGTGTCCTCCCTTAACAGGTTTTCCAATTATGAACATAGGTCCTGCTGATCCGTGGTCTGTTCCGAGACTAGTATTTTCTGGGACTCTTCTTCCAAACTCTGTCATAACTAACAAGACTACATCATTTTCTCTACCTATTCTTTTTATATCATTCATAAAACCTCTAATAGCATCAGAAGCATAAGTTAGTAATCTTTGATGTAAATTACTTTGGTGAACATGAGTATCGAAAGCATTATCTCTAAATGAGGTATAATATAAACGAGCAGGAACCCTTGCTTCAATTAAAGCTGTTATTTTATCTAAGTCTAAAGGAGTTAATCCATAATCCACTTGTCTAGAATAATTAGACCATGCATTACTAATAATACTTGAAGCTTCATTTGCACTTCTAGAGATTTTATTTAAAAAGTCTTGTGATAAATTCTCATACTTTAGATCTTCTTCATTATTAATGTGATCAAGAATATTCTTTTGGGTATAAAATCCTTCTCTTTGAAATTTTTGAGGTTGATCAAAAACTATTGGTACATGCTTTTTAGCTTTTACAGCTAAAGATTGGGTTTTATCTATGTTAATTATGAAGTTTTTATGACTAGGAGGTGCCATTTCATCGGCAAGCCTTCCCATCCATCCATATTCCTCTCCACTGTTAGGAGCTGCTGTGTGCATATAAGCCATAGAAGTAAAGTGAGAAAAAGAAGGGTTGTCATAACCACAACCATGAATTATTGCCATTTGTCCTTCTTTATATAGTGATTGTAATCCTGTAATTCCTGGATTAAAACCAAAATAATCATCAATTTTTAAGAGTTTGTTTTCTTTTATTCCTATTTTAGGCCTATGGGCGTAATATGAATCATCTCCATAAGGAACAATTGTATTTAAACCGTCATTTCCTCCAGAAAGTTCTAACACAACAAGAATTTTTCCATCTATAAATTCTTCAATATGATTATGTCCATATGAATACCTAAGAGGAATTAAGGAACTAAGTGCAGTTCCAGTTAACAATTTTATAAAATTTCTTCTTTTCATATTAATTTTCCTTAAACTATCCTAACTGATACTCAGGCTGGCTCATAATTAAGTGTGTAAGCATTCTGAGAGGGTCTTCTAAGTAACTTTTTGCTTCTTCTAAATTGGTAGTTCCTAAATTATCATTTAAAAAATTTATAAGCATCTGTCTTTTTTTATCATTTATGTTCACTGATAAAAATCTACTAATTAAGTAGTCAACGGCTTCTTCAGTGTTTAGCGCCCCACTTTTTAAAACCATATCAGTAAAACTTATATTTAAAGTGTCTCTCTTAATAGGTTTTACTTTTGATACTGCCATTTGCCATCCTCTATATGACCCATATCTTGTATTAAAGTCTTCATCACGGTCAGCCATCATATTAGATTCTGCCATCATGATATTGTCTCCTCCATTGCTTAGTTTGGTTGCAGAAGTAATATCAGATCCTTTCCTAATGGAATCATGCATTAATATAATTTTAGGATCAGGTGAATAAAAATCTTTGTCAATAAAATCAATATCAGGATATAAAAAACTTCTAGCAAAATTTCCTCTCTCCATTAGAAGAGCAGGAGTAATCCAGCTTCTCCCTCCGGCCCAGCCTGCAACTGTAGGTGGCCAAAATAAGCGCTGTCCCATAGCATTGGTAGTATAGTTAAAATCAGGAATTCCAGGAGTAGTATTTGCTCCTAATTTTTTATATGAGGATATAACTAACTCAACTGGAGATTTTATATGAGACCCTATATTTTTCTTACTATAAAAATCTTTAGACATAAAAATTTTTTTAAGTAGAGGTTTAAATTCATAATTTTCTTCTCTAAGAATTTTAGCATATTCAGAAATAATTTTTTCATTTACATCTTCATTTACAAATTCTTTATATATTTTTCTAACAATGAATTTAGATGTGGCATCTTGTTCCAATAAAATATCTATAACATCTTCACCATTAAAATTACCTGTTTTGTTTAAAACTGTCTTTTTGCCAGAGTCATGTTTATCCAAGTTAACAATAAAAGTAAGGTCATCGGTATTCCATCCTGTGAATGCTCTAGCTGCTTCCCTTATATCTTTTTCATCATAATTGCCCACACCTAAAGTAAATAGTTCCATAATTTCTCGTGCAAAATTTTCATTTGGTGCGCCTTTTACATTTTGTCCTGCATCTAAAAAATACAACATAGCTGGGTCTTTAGCTGTGGCGATAAGTAATTCTCTAAAGTTTCCAGTTGCGTGTTTTCTAAAAGTTTTATTTTGTAATAATAATTTTCTATAATCTCTTACTTTTGTTTCGCTTGTCGCGAAATGGTTATGCCAAAATAGTGTCATTTTTTCTTCAAGCGGTCTTGGGGAACTCAGCATTCTGTTTGACCACCAATATGCAACTCTCTGAGTTTCTAATCTACTTGCCCTAAGCCAATAAAAAAATTTATTAACAATTGGTTGCATACGTCTGTTTCCAGATTTTTTTACTTTTACTCCAAGTGCTTCACCATTTTCTCTTGCTAACTTAGTAGTAGCAGGCCTGCTAGGTGGAAAGTTTATTAAACCTGGATCATGAATACCTGATTCATCAAAATCTTTTAAATTGTCAGGAATTTTTTCATAATATACTAGGTAATCTGTTGCTTCGTTTACGCCCATTTTAAAAATTTTATCAATTTCTTCAGGTGTGCCACCGAATCCAGCTCTTTCTAGTAAGTGTGCTGCATGTGCAATAGTCCATTCTTCACTACTAAGAGAATTGATATTACCATCCATAGTTTTTGCATTACTTTTGAATAATACGAAAGTAGCTAAAAACAATAAAATTATTAATTTGGACGGTTTTAAAAGTTTAATTAATAAATTACTCATTCTAACTCCAAATTTAATCCATAGATAATATCATAAAATAATAAAATTTAAATATAATATATATTATCGAATAATAATAGGATATATAAAATAATGTTTTCAATTAATTCAAAGTTCTTTTTAATAATGATTGTATTATGTTTGGGCTATACTATTAGCCAATTCTTAAGAACTTCAGTGGGCGTTTTAGCTCCAAATTTGATGATTGATTTCGCAATCACTCCTGATCAGATGGGATTATTAGGAGGTATATTTTTCCTATCTTTTGCTTTGTTCCAAATTCCAGCAGGTATTTTATTAGATAGATTTGGGCCAAGAAAAGTAATGACAGTTATTATTACTTTTGCACTTTTGGGTTCAATCATTTTTGCATTATCAAATTCTTTTATAGGATTACTAGTAGGCAGGCTTTTAATGGGTCTAGGATGTTCAATTTGTTTGATGGGCTCACTAGTAATAATATCCAGATGGGCGGCAAAAGATGATTTTTCTAAATTAGCCGGAATTATTTTAGCTATTGGAGGATTAGGAGGGCTTCTTGCAACCACTCCTTTATCTTATGTAGCAGATACAATTGGATGGAGATTTGGTTTTTGGTGTGCTTTGATTGGTACTTTGATTGTAATGTTATTATATTATTGTATAATTCGAGATTATCCAAATAATAATATTAAGAATGATAACTTAGAGAAATATAAATCACATACTTCACCTTTTAATATATGGATTATATTAAAAGAAAGAAATTTTAAGTATATGATTCCTATGTCATTGATGAGTTATTCTGCTTTATTTGTTGTTTTAGGGCTTTGGGGTGCACCTTATTTAAAAGATTTTCATAATTTAGATTTATTAGATAGAGGACAAATTTTGATGCTTATGGCCATAAGTTGGAAAATAGGCTCGTTTGTTTTTGGAAGATTAAGGGAGTTTTTTGGAGGTTATAAAAACGTTGTTATTTTTGGATCTATAGGAGTTATTATTTTATTATTGATACTTGCATTTATTCCTTCTTTACCAACTTTATATTTATATGTTTTATTCTGTATTCTAGGATTTTTTGGTGCATTTAGTGTTGCTTTAATTTCGCATTATCAGGTTTTATTTGAAAATGAATATATGGGAAGAGCATTATCAACAGCAAACTTTTTTAATTTTGGTGGAGTATTTTTAATACAATGGCTTACCGGAAAAATTATATATATTTTTGGTGGTAATGAGTTAGGAGCTCCTAAAGAGGCTTATTCTTATGCTTTTGTATTTGTAAGTGCTTTACTATTTATTTCTCTAATTATTTACTTATTTGCTAAAGAGGATAAAATTATAAAAAAAATATAACCATATTTGGATTGATTTTATTAAATTGAGAATATAAGCTTATCATTTGAAGGAATATAATTATGGCGAAAAGTATTAAATGTAGGGCTGCGGTTTTACACAGTATGGGAGAACCTCGTCCCTTTGCAGTAAGTAAACCTGTAAAAGTTGAAGAGATAGAATTGGATCCTCCTGGATTTGATGAAGTTTTAGTTAAAGTTTCTGCTGCAGGCTTGTGTCATTCTGATTTATCCATAGTTAATGGAAATAGGCCTAGAGTAATGCCAATGGTTTTAGGTCACGAAGGCTCAGGTGTTATTGCTGAACTTGGAGAGGGAGTAAAAAATTTTTCTGTAGGAGATCATGTAGTTTTTGTTTTTGTTGCATCATGTGGAGAATGTGTTTCATGTAAAGAGGGTAGACCTGCTTTATGTGACCCGGGATTAGTTGCTAGTAGCTCTGGTACATTACTATCGGGGAAAAAAAGGGCAAAACTAAATGGGGAATATGTTAACCATCAGGTTGGAGTTTCTTGTTTCTCTGAGTACGCAGTTGTTTCCACAAAATCAATTGTAAAGGTGGAAAATAATCTTCCTTTAGATGAAGCGGCTTTATTTGGATGTGCAGTAATTACAGGAGCAGGAGCTGTCTTTAATACAGCTAAAATTAGAGTTGGTTCTACTGTGGCAGTTATTGGGTTAGGTGGAACTGGACTTGCTGCATTGATGGGAGCTAAAGCTGCAGGAGCTTCAAAAATTATTGGCATAGATATGTTGCAAGAAAAGTTAGACATTGCAAAGCAGTTGGGAGCCCATGAAGTTTTTAAGGCGGATGATCCTAGTATTGTTGAAAAAATAAAGAATTTTACTGGTTCAGGAGTTCATTATTCTTTTGAGTGTGTTGGCTCAGAAAAAGCTATGGAAATGGCCTATAGTTTATTAAGGAGAGGAGGAACTGCAGTTTCCTCTGGTTTATCTCATCCGGATAAAAAGTTTTCTATTCAACACGTAGACTTAGTTGCGGGAGAAAAATCATTAAAAGGCTCTTTTTTAGGCAGTTGTGTGCCTCAAAGAGATATACCTGCTTATATTGATTTATATAAATCAGGAAATTTGCCTGTAGATAGACTAATGAGTGATCACATATCTTTAGACCAAATAAATGAAGGTTTTGATAAATTATCTGATGGAACTACTGTTAGACAAGTTATAATGTTTGATTGAAAAAAATATGAAAGCGAGTGAATTACAAATTAGGCAAGATTTAGCTGCAGCATATCGCTTAGCAGACTTTTTTGGTTTTTCTGAAGGTATTGATAATCATTTAACAGTTTCATTACCAGGTGAGGAAGATAAGTATTTACTTATACCTTATGGATTGCATTGGTCAGAAGTTACAGCCTCTTCATTAATTGTTGTGGATGGAAATGGTAAAAAAGTTTCAGGAGAAGGATATGCAGAACCTACAGCATTTTTAATTCATGGAGCTGTTCATAATGCTAGTGAAAAAAATAAGTGTGTAATGCATACTCATATGTTATCGGCATTAACTATAACTATGCAGGATAAGGGTAGACTTTTAATGGGTGATCAAAATGCTTGCCGATTTTATGATGATATATTTTATTTAGATGATTATGAGGGGTTGGTATTAGATAAAGAAACAGCTCAGCCAATAGGAGATGCTTGTAAAGAAAATAATATAGTTTTTTTAGCCAATCATGGAGTTATAGTTACAGGACAAACAGTTCATGAGGCATGGGAGTCTTTATATTATTTAGAAAAGGCCTGCAAAGCTCAAAATACTGCGATGTCTACTGGAAAAAAAATAAATTCAATAAATGGGCAAATTGCTAAAAAAGTTTCTATGCAAGTTAAAGAAGAAGCGCAATCAGAATCGGCTAATGCATATAGACATTTTGAAGCATTAAAACGTGTTTTAGTAAAAAATGGAAATAAAGACTTTTTAGATTAGTCTGATTTTTTAGTTTTTACTTTTTTTTTTACAATATTAGATGGAAGAGATGAAAAGGGATATGGTTTAAGATCACTTTTATATGAAATATAATCAAAAATTTGCGATAAGTAAGTAATTATCTTGGATGATAAACTAACTAATCTAGAATTTGGAATACCTTCAAATAAATGAAACCCAAATTGTATTACAGATAGAGCTAATAATGGCCATATAAGGATGTAAGCGACTACGCCAAATGTTATCATATAAGGTAATCTTAATAATGCAGGATTGTAATCAGGATTATTCAAAGAGAATTTTTTTGTTTTGTTAATCATTTATCTTTCCTTCAATACTATAATACATATTTTATTGAAAATTTAAAATAACAAATATTTATAAATGTAAAAATAATATAATTTACTTGTTCTCAACAATAATTTATGTAAGCATAAATTAAGCGTAGTTTTTTGGGAGGAAAATACGATCAAATAAGTAAACCGCAGTTGCGGTTTGCTTTCTATTTTTTTTTTCTCAAAAACTGTAAAATTGTATATTAACTACATAGTTTTTGGGAGGTTAATTCTATGATTAATAAAAAAGTTAGCAGAAGGACATTTATTCAAGGTTCTGCAACAGCTGGGGTGGTTGCTTCAGGAGGGGGAGCCATTTTAGCTAATACGGAAGAGGCATGGGCTCTTAGCACAGAGGTATTATCTGGTGATACAGCTCTTTCTCTATTAATAATGGCAAGACATCTATATCCTCATGATTTTTTAGGTGATCAATATTATGCTGAGGTTGTTTCGAATTTAGATGAGCAAGCTAAGTCTGATTCTTCTTTAGCGGAAAAATTAGAAAACGGTGTTAAAGATTTAAGTCAAGTAATTGAGAAAGATCGTACCTATAATGTGCCATTTAAAGATCAATCTTCTGGATTGCAGCTGCAAAATTTAAAGAGAATTGATGGCAGTGATTTTTTTGAAACAGTTAGAGGCGCGACTTTAGGAGGTTTGTATGGAAATCCTAGAGTGGCAATGCTATTTGGATTTGAAGGGTCATCAGTTGAGCACGGTGGCTATATTGATCGTGGATTCGATGATATAGGCTGGTTACCAAAGGGAGGAAGATAATGGCTAAAAAGTTTGATTTAAATGATGATAGTGTTGTTGTAGTTATTGGTTCTGGAGCAGGTGGAGGCACCTTAAGTAATGAGCTAGCTCAAAAAGGTGTTAATGTTGTATGTCTAGAAGCAGGAAAGCGTCTTACTCTTGATGATATTGAAAATGATTGGGGCGCAATGTTTGGAAAATTAAGCTGGGTAGATAAACGAGAAGGTAGCGGAGATTTGCTTGCTGGATTACCTTTGTGGGTATGTAAAACTGTAGGTGGAACAACTGTTCACTGGGCAGGAGCTAGTTTAAGATTCCTAGAACATGAATTTAAAGCAAAATCGGCTTATGGTAATATTGAGGGAGCTAATTTATTAGATTGGCCTGTAGATTTAAATGAAATGGAACGTTTTTATTCTATGGCGGAAGATAAAATGGGCACTACTGGAACCCATGGTATTCCTAGGTTACCTGGAAATAATAACTTTAAAGTTATGGAATATGGAGCTAAGGCTTTAGGTTATACTGATGTACATACTGGAAATATGTCTATTAATTCTCAACCTAGAGATGGACGTCCAGGTTGTCATCAAATAGGTTTCTGTATGGCTGGATGTGCCATAGGTGCAAAATGGTCAACTTTGTATACAGAAATTCCAGCCGCAGAAGCAACCGGTCGATTTGAATTGAGATCAGAAGCTATGGTTTTAAAAATAAATCATAATAAACAAGGTAAAGCTACTGGTGTTGTTTATGTAGATGCTGATGGCAATACTCATGAACAAAAAGCTAGAGTGGTTGCAATTGCAGGTAATGCTGTCGAAACTCCTAGAGTACTGCTAAATTCTGAGTCTAGTATGTTTCCTGATGGAATGGCAAATTCTTCTGGACAAGTTGGAAAAAATTTCATGCGTCATATGACAGGTACAGTTTATGGCACTATGCCAGGAGATGTTCACTTTGATAGAGGTACTCAGATGGCTGGAATCGTGATGGATGAGGTAAAAAATGATCCTAACAGAGGTTTTGTTGGAGGTTATTACATGCAAACATTACCTGGCTTTGGAGTTGCTGCTATTGCAGGAAATATTGGAGCTATGTCAGTTGATTCTCCCGGTAAATGGGGAAGAAATTATACTCAAGAAGTGGTAGAAAACTATAAAAACATGGCTGGTATGTGGCTTGTAGGTGAAGATATGCCTCAAGAGAAGAATGGTGTTACTTTGCATGGTTCTGATAAAGATCAATATGGTTTACCAATTCCTAAAGTTCATTTTGAAGATCATGCTAATGATGTTGCAATGAGGAATCACGCATTCAAGGCAGGAAGTAATGTTTATGCTGCTGGAGGATCTAAAAAGCAGTATCAGTTACCTCCGTTCCCAAGTACGCATAATATGGGAACTTGTAGAATGAGTGCTAATGCTAGAGATGGCGTATGTTCATCTACTGGAGCTACTCATGATATAGCAAATCTGTTTATATCAGATGGTAGTCAGTTTACAACTGGTGCAGCATGTAATCCAACATTAACTATTGTTGCTTTAGCTATAAGGCAGGCAGACAATATGGCAAAAATGTTAAGTCAAAATACTATCTAATTTATAGTATAATAATCAAAAAAGGACGTTACAGAAATGTATCGTCCTTTTTTTATATAATTTTTGATATAAATAATATTTAATATAAAGTAATGTTATCTTATTTTATTAGGAATTTTAAATTATGCTTAAGGCTAGATTGACTGATAGACCTCCAGCAAAGAAAAACGATACTAGAAAAAATACTAAAAAAATTAGCTTTAATAAATTCAATCTTAGTTCTTTTAAGAAAAGTATTTTTTATATTTTTATATCGATATTTGTTTTGCTTTTTGGCTTGTCTTTCATCGCACCCATGTTTGTTAATTTAAAAGTATGGAAGCCAGAGATTATCTCAATTATAGATGAATATACTAGTAAAAAGACAATTATTAATGGAGATATAAATTTTAGGTTATATCCATATCCTCAAATTATTACAGAAAATATTATTATATATGATGACATTGATAATAATGAGAAGTTTTTTAGTTCTGATATAATTAAAGCAAAAGTATCTTTATGGCCTTTAATTACAGGTAATATAGAAATAGATAAAATAATTATTGAAAATATAAATCTTAATATAATTAATAATAAAAATAATGAACCTAATTGGATATTTAACAATTTACAAAATAGCAGTAATGATGATGGTTTTCCGAATATTTCAGAAAATTTTTCTCTTCCTAAGATTGAAATAAAGCAGTACGAATTTATTAATGGAAAAGTTTCAGTTTTAAATAATGGTAAGGTTTATAATATAGAACTTGATAACGTTATTTTTGATACTAGCAATGCATATAATTCGTTAATAGGTGAATTAAATATAGGTAATATTGATTTTTCTGTAAGTGGAAATTTAAATAATGTTGATGGTTATAAGAATATTTCACTTAGTATATTTAACGATGATTTAAAATTACTTTTAGATGGTGAAATTCAATATAAAAATTTCTATCCTAGATATAGTGGAACTTTTAAGGTTGATTTAAAAGATATTAAAGATATTGCTACTAAGTTAGATAATAAATATTTAGTCTTTCTAGATAAAAAAACAAAGTTTGAGAGTAATTTAGATTTATCTTTTCAAAATAAAGATTTATTTTACGTATTGGATAATATAAGTATAACATCTGGCTCAGCTATTTTAACTGGAGCAATTTCAGGAAACAATGGAGACAATTCTATTTTAGATATTGTTTTGTCTTCAAATAATTTTAATCTAGATGGTATTTATAATAACTTAAATAAATATTTAGATATCATAAATAATACAGAAAATAATGATTCTGATGAGATCAATGATTTAGATATTGATGTATCACTATTATTAACTATCGGAACTTCAAAGCTTTTAGATTACCCAATAAGAGATTTAGTAATTGATATAAAAAAAAATAAAGACATATATAGGTTAAATAAGGCAAGTGGAACATTTCCAGGAAATACTCAAATTTCATTTGAAGGAGATATCATTGATGATTTTAAAGTATTTAATGGTAATTCAAAATTAATTAGTGATGATATAAAATCTTTTGGTTCATGGCTTTCTTTTGATTTTGGTAATCTGTCTTCTTCAAGATTTAAGAAGACAGAAATTTCAAGCAGTGTTGTTATTAGAAAAGGAGGAGCAACTTTTGCAGGATTGAATGCTGTTATAGATTCAAGCAAAATTAATGGGGAGGTTAGACTAAGATTTTTAGATGAAAATAATTTGAGTGCAAATTTAAAAATAGATCAAATTAATATTGACGGTTATTTGGATAGTAAAAGTAATGAGATTGAAAAATCTAGAGATTATGATGCTATAGATAAATTAGATCAATTAGTATTAGATTTGCAAATAGATAAGGTTATTTATGAAAGTGAGACAATAGAAGGTATTAATTTTTCAAGTACTTATTCGAACAATGATTTAAACATAAGAAAGTTAGAATTAGCAAATTATAAAAATGGTGCATTATTATTAAACGGAGAAATCAATAATTATAATTCAAAACCTGTATATGATTTATCATTTAATTATGAGAATAATGACTTTTCCTTGATTACGGAAATACTCAAAAAGAGTGATATAATAAAATATATTATAGTTGATAAAGGTGTATTAGAAGGCAAAGTAACTGGAGAAAAAAATTCTTTATCTAGTCAATTAAAATTTGATAATAAAAATATAGAAATTAATTATAACGGAAATATTAATTTTTTGTCCTCATATGAAATTATATGGGATGGCAGCNTTGATGGNAAANTTAAAAANATTAATAATTTAATTAATATAGATAGCTCTANAAATATTGAAGATAATNATTCAATTTATGATTATAGTGCATCAATTTTTTTAGATAAAAATACCTTNAAGTTGGATGATATTGATTTTAAAAATAATAAAAATTTTTATANTGGTAAATTTGAGATAGATTTTGAAGATATAGTAAATATTGAAGCTGATATTTATACAAATTNTCTTTCATTNCNTAATTTTATAGGCTTCAATAATTTTATTACCGTTAATTTTTCTAAAGANTTTTTAGGTAAGTTTAAAATTACTNCAGATGAAATGCATGTATNTAATAATGTTATAGAAGATTTNAGTGGTTTGGTATCGGTAAAGGATGACGAAATAATTTTTAAAGATTTTAAAGGTAAAGTTTTTAATACTAAAATTTCANGTTCTACTTTCTATGATAAGAATGATAATACTTTAGAGATGGAGATAAAAATTTCTAAAGGAGATATAAATTTATTATTTGATAATTATATCAAAAATAATGCAATGTTTGGACAATTTAGTACAAAATTTCTATTCACTAGTGAAGGAGAAAGTTTTAGTGAAATCTCAAATAACTTAAAAGGAAATGGTCAGGTAAAATTAAGAAATATTTATATAGAAAATATTGATTTAATTAATTCGTTAAATTTTTTACAAACTATAACAAACATCCAAGAGTCTGAAAATTCTATTAATGATTCTTTAAAAACTGGTAATAACACTATTATTGATAACGTAGATTTTGAACTTANTTTTAATAATAATATATTTAATATTAAAGATATGACTGTTGGTATTGAAGATTATTATGGATATCTAAATACCGAATATGATTTATATAATAATGGTTTAAATGGAAAATTTAAATTTTCGGATAGTTCATCAAACACAAATGAATTGTTAATGAATCTTAATTCTTTTGACAATATAGTTAGTTATAAAATTGATATTCTTAATTTACAGGAGGATCTTTTAGTAAATAAAAATAAAATTAATGATAATATNGTTCCAAATGAAACTGTAGAAAANAATAATTCAGAAAGTGATATAGAATTTGATAAAATTTTAAATGATTTTTCGTCAGAGAGTTTTGAAGAGGTAAATTTAATTTCTAATAATGATAAAGATTTATCTGAACAAGCTAACAAGACAGATGACTTAAGTAGAAGTGAAGTAGTAATTAAATTAAGTAGTGTTAAAATTACTTACGATAANATGGCAAATAAAATTATTAATAAATTAGAAAAGCCAACTTTACCCACGCAGGAAGAAATGTTAGATGATATTTTAGATACGTTATTAGGTGACGAATAACTGTTTAAATTTATTTAAGTTAGTGTATAATGAATGATTAATATTTTTAAGGATATATTATGATAGAACTTTTTACAGCAGCAACGCCTAATGGTTATAAAATATCAATAGCTTTAGAAGAAATGGNGGTTGAGTATAAAGTAAAAAAAATAGANTTTAATTCAGGAGAACAAAAGGAAGATTGGTTTTTAAAAATTAATCCTAATGGNAGAATTCCGGCTATAATTGATCATGATAATGGTTTAACTGTATTTGAAAGTGGAGCNATACTTTTGTATTTAGCTGATAAATATAAAAAGTTAATTTCTGAGGATCCAGTACAAAGAATAAAATGCATAGAATGGCTAATGTTTCAAATGGGAGGTATTGGACCAATGCAGGGGCAAGCTAATGTTTTTGGCAGGTATTTTGAGGAAAAAATTCCTAGTGCTATATCAAGATATAGAAATGAATGTAGAAGACTTTATGAAGTGCTTGATAAACACTTAGATGGTAGAGAATGGATATGTGATGAATATTCTATAGCTGATATAGCTAATTGGTCTTGGGTAAGAATATATAAATGGTCTGAAGTTGATATAAGTGGATTAAATAATTTGCGTGATTGGATGGATAGAATGAAAGAGAGACCAGCATGTATTAAGGGTTGTCAGGTGCCTCCTAGATCTGACACTTCTTCACAAGTGAAATCTGCAAAAAGTATGATACAGAAATAAATATTTTAATTATTAATTCCAAAGGACTGAAAAAAGTCATTTCCCTTATCATCAATGACTATAAAAGCAGGAAAATTTTCGACGTGAATCTTCCATATAGCTTCCATTCCTAGTTCTGGATATTCTANACATTCTACNTCTTTAATATTATTTTGCGCTAATTCTGCACCCGGACCGCCAATNGAACCTAAATAGAAACCACCATATTTTTTACAAGAATCTGTAACTTGTTTTGACCTATTTCCTTTTGCAAGCATTATCTTTGATCCTCCATGCTTCTGAAATAAATCAACATAACTATCCATTCTTCCAGCAGTAGTAGGTCCAAAAGATCCAGTAACGTGANCTTTAGGAGTTTTTGCNGGTCCTGCNTAATAGATAGGGTGGTTTTTAAAATAATCTGGCATTTTTAAATTAGAGTCTAGTTTTTCCTTTATTTTTCCATGGGCCATATCTCTTGCTACTATTAATGTCCCTGTCAAAATAACTCTAGTTTTTATTGNAAGGCCTGACAATATTTTACAAATTTTTTTCATTGGCTGATTTAAATTTATATTTACTGATTTACTGGACAATTCTTTAATAGGTATTTTAGGTAAATAGATTGATGGATTTTTTTCAAGTTTTTCAATAAAAATTCCNTTTTTAGTTATTTTCGCTTTTAATTGTCTATCTGCTCCACAACTTACTCCTATACTAATGGGTAGACTGGCTCCATGTCGAGGAAGTCTAATTACTCTAACATCATGACAAAAATATTTTCCTCCAAATTGTGCACCTATTCCATATTTTTTTGTCATTTCTAATATCTCTTTTTCCATTCCAACGTCTCTAAAGGCTCTTCCTGAAGAATTACCTGTTTTGGGAATATTATCTAAATATTTACATGTAGCTAATTTTAATGTTTTCATATTCATTTCGCCTGAAGTTCCTCCAATTACTACACCTAGATGATAAGGAGGACATGCAGCAGTACCTATATTTTTAATTAAGGGTTCAAGAAATTTTAAAATACCTTTAGTCCTTATTACAGATGGAGTAGCTTGATAAAAAAATGTTTTATTAGCTGATCCTCCACCTTTTGCTACAAATAAAAAGTTATATTCACTTCCTGTGGTTGAGATAATATCGATTTGTGCGGGTAAATTAGTTTTAGTATTAACTTCTTCAAACATGGAGATAGGTGCAAGCTGACTATACCGTAAGTTATTTTCTTTAAAAGNACTCCATATTCCTTTTGAAATTATTTNTTCATCATCAAAATTAGTCCATATNCCAGATCCTTTTTTTCCNAGAACTATTGCTGTTCCAGTATCTTGNCACATAGGTAANATGCCACCTGCTGCTACATTAGCATTTTTTAATAATGTTAACGCAACATATTTGTCATTATCAGATGCTTCTTTATCTTTAAATATTTTAGCAATTTGATTTAAATGATCAGGTCTAAGAAAATGTGATATATTGTAGAATGCTTCTTTAGTTAAATTTTCGATAACATCTTTNGTAATAACTAATATTTCTTTATCATCAATTTTTTTGATTTTGAAAGGTTTGGAATCCAATTTTATATATTTGGTATTATCTTTACCAAATTGAAATAATTTTTCATATTTAAATTTAGACAATTAATGATCCTTTTTAAAATTCTTAATATTAATAACTTTAGATGATTTCTTATTTTTTGTCTTAACTAATTGTTGTTTTTTATTTATTTTTTTTGGAAAATTTAGCATAAAATTTGCGTATGGATCTGAAAAACTTAATATTGAATTAAATGTAATTTCTAATTTACTTCTTTTATTATTAAAGGATAGAATTATAGTAAAATTATTATCATTTACAATTAATTCCCAAAAAGAATGTTGAATTACTATAGTCATTTCATTGGGATATTTTTTCTTCAATTCTGCAGGAATATGAACATTTTCGGCGTTCGTTGCAAACGTAATGTAAAAATGGTGTTCTTCTGGAAGTCCGGTNTCAGATANTAATTTTAGTACTTTATGNACTAAATTCCTCATNGCTTCTATGCTTAATTCTTGATAGTTAATTTTTAAATTATTATTATTTTTATTATCCATATTCTTATCATCTTTAAAATATAAACTAGAAGTGGCAGAAACTGCCACTTCTAAGAGCGTTCTGTTGCCAGGTGCTTCATTATACCCCGCCCAAACGGTGTGACGCGTTGGGACTTGAACTACGGTATATCTTACTGACTACGCAGCAAGAGCTACCTCACGACTATTGTCGTTTGCAGTTATAATATTGGTCCTATACGAAGGTACCATTTCGGGTAAAAGTAAATATCCTTCAATGCATGTCGAACCTATTTCACCCCCATATTTTATGGTGGAGGTGCCGGGTACCGCCCCCGGGTCCATAACATCTATATAATACCACGTTTATTACCATAGCTGACGAATCAGCATTTACATTATATGTGATAGTTTAAATATATAAAGCTTAATATGATTAAAAACAAATTTATCAAAAATAAACATTTTTATTAAATCAATTATAGTTTATAAAATTATATATATAATTTAATAGAGAAGTATATGTCTAAGAATAATAGAAAAAAAAATAATATTACCCCAGAACAAAAAGAAGAAATAAATTCACTTAGAAAAAAGGTTAATAAAAGCATAAGGCCAGCTTCGAGCGGAATAGAAAAATTGCTGTATAAGGTTTTCCCTATTTTAGACCATGGATTTATTAGAGTTGTAGATTACATGGGAAATGATCAAGCAGTGGTTCAGGCAGCTAGAGTTTCCTATGGCAAAGGTACATCAAGAATTAGTGAAGATAGGGGGCTAATAAGATATTTGATGAGACATAGGCATTCAACGCCATTTGAAATGTGTGAGATAAAATTACATGTAAAGCTTCCTATGTTTGTAGCTAGACAATGGATTAGACATAGAACAGCTAGTATTAATGAGTATTCAGCTCGTTACTCAGTACTAGATAAAGAGTTTTATATTCCTGAAAAAGATAATTTAGCAGTGCAATCTAAATCTAATAAACAAGGTAGAGGAAATATAATTTCTAGTCATGATGCTTCTAAGGTATTAGATATTTTAAAAAATGATGCTGAAAATTGTTATAAATCATATGAATATTTGTTAAATGAAGGTCCTGATGGAAATGCTATAGATAACAATAGGGAAGGTCTAGCAAGAGAACTTGCGAGAATAAATTTGACTTTGAATACTTATACGCAATGGTATTGGAAAACAAATTTGCATAATTTAATGAATTTTGTCTTTTTAAGGGCAGATGATCATGCTCAATATGAAATAAGAGTATATGCTGATGAAATTTTTAAAATAATGAAAGCTTGGGTTCCTATAACTGCAGAGGCTTTTGAAAGCTATAGAGCAGGTTCAGTTGAGTTTTCTGCTGAAGCATTAGAGGTAATTAAGAAGCTTTTGGTTGGAAAGACAGTTAATCAAAAAACTAGTGGTTTGAGTCTGCGAGAATGGCGTGAACTTATGCACTCTCTAGGTAGAGATTAAGTCTAAAGTATATTAATTATTGAAAATATATTCTGTTATTTTATTAGAAATTTCAAAAAAATGTTCAGTATTATTTTTATCAGGATTGCCTTGATCGGAGTTTTCTCTAATATTAGAATTTAATGGAATTTTTCCTAAAAAAGGCATATTTAAATCTTGTGCTGTTTTTTCAGCTCCACCATTTCCAAATGGATATGATTTTTCTTTACTTACTGGGCAAATGTAATAACTCATATTTTCGATTAAACCAATAACTGGTACATTCACTTTTTTAAACATATTAATTCCTTTAATTGCATCTTGCAAAGCTATATCTTGAGGAGTGGAAACTATTATTGCCCCACTTAAATTTACTTTTTGAGTCATGGTGAGTTGAACATCTCCTGTACCAGGAGGCATATCAACTATTAAAAAATCTAATTCACCCCAATCAACATCTTTTATTAATTGTTGAAGCGCACTTTGTATCATTGGTCCTCGCCATATCATTGGTCTTTCTGGTTCAATTAGAAATCCTATAGACATACATTTTATTCCATAGTTCTCTAAAGCGTTTATTTTACCATTAGAATTTTGTGTAGGCTTAGTATTTTCTAATCCTAACATTTTTGGCTGAGAAGGCCCGTATATATCTGCATCCAAAATTGCTACTTTATAATTACTGTTAGCTAGCGTGTATGCAATATTGGTCGTAATAGTAGATTTTCCAACACCTCCTTTTCCAGATGCTACTGCTATAACATGTTTAATATTTTGTGGAAGAATATTTTCACTATTTTTTTCACTATTATTTGAAGTTTTAATATTTTCGGATGTTAGTATTATATTTACTTTATATTTATTAAGCTTTTCTTTTAATGTGCTCTCAATATTTTTTATTATGTTTTTATATAAACTTTCCTGTTTAGATATATACAATATTATCGTTATTATTTTGTCATCTATAATTAGGTCTTTTAAGGTCCCTGTTTCTTCAATACTTTTATTTGAATCTAAATCTTTAACTATTTTTAAGTATTCTTTTATTTCTTTAGCTATATTTTTTTCCATAAATAAATTACCTTAAATAAATAATATTGAAATAATAGAGATTGATACCAATATCATATATAAGAGTATAATTAAACATATAGTACTTATTTTTATGAAATTATATGTTTTTTATTTTGCGTATAGGCTATATAAGTAGTTTAGGATATTAATTAATAAATAAGGAAAATTGAATGCCTTGGAATAATAATGAAGGACCATGGGGATCAGGAAACGGATCTTCAGGAAATAATAACAATAATAATAACCCTTGGAATAATAATAGTAATTTTGATGATATTATCAAAAATGCTAAGAAAAAAGCTTCTTCTATATTGCCAGGAGGAAAAAAAGGTATTTCTCTTATTTTAATTGCTATTTTTACAATATGGATGGTTAGCGGTTTTTATACAGTAGGTCCTGAAGAACAAGGTGTTGTTTTAAGATTTGGTAAATACATTGAAACTACAACATCAGGTTTAAACTATCATTTACCTACTCCTATTGAAAAAGTAACTGTTGTACCAGTAACCACTACTAGAAATATTGAAATAGGATTTAGAAAAGGGTCAGATCGTGGTGGGCAAATTACCAGTAGAAATATTGATGACGAGTCATTGATGCTCACAGGTGATGAAAATATTGTTGATATAAATTTTGTTGTTCAGTGGTATGTAGGTGATGCTGCAAATTTCTTATTTAATATTAGAAATCCTATAAAAAATATTAAAGATGGTGCGGAAAGTGTAATGCGTGAAATTATGGGTAGAACTGAAATTGAATTTGCTCTATCGGAAGGAAGAGAGGAAATACGTCAAGAAGCACAAACTATGCTTCAATCTATTTTGGATTCATATGATTCTGGTATAGTGATTTCTTCTTTATTGCTTCAAAGAGTGGACCCTCCGTCAACTGTTATAGATGATTATAGGGATGTACAAAGAGCTAGAGCAGATAAAGAAAGATTAATTAATGAATCTGAAGCTTATGCAAACAGAATTGTTCCAGAAGCAAGAGGTGAAGCATCAAAAATATTAGCAGAGGCACAAGGTTATAAAGAGCAAGTTATAGCTAGAGCTGAAGGAGCTGCTCAAAGATTTATATCTATTTATGAAGAATATAATAATGCTAAAGATGTTACTAAAAGAAGAATTTATTTAGAAACTATGGAGCAATTAATGCAAAATACAAAAAAAATAATTATTGATAATAATTCTGGTAATGGTGTGGTTCCATATTTGCCACTTCCAGAACTGAAAAATAGAGCACAAAACAATTCTAATTCTGGAGATTCTAGATGACACCAAAAAGAATAGCATCGATTGTACTAATATTAATTGTAGTGATACTTGGAAGCTCAAGCTTTTTTTATGTTGATCAAAGGGTTCAAGCTATAGTTCTTCAGTTTGGTGAACCTGTTAGATTAATAAAAAATCCAGGCTTACAATTTAAGATTCCATTAATGCAAAATGTAGAATATTTTGATAAAAGATTAATATTGTTTGATAATCCTCGTGAAGAAATAATTAGTGCGGATAAAAAAAGATTAATAGTTGACGCTTTTGCAAGATATAGAATAGTTGATCCGTTAAGATATTATCAGTCAGTAAGGTATGAGTCAGCTTTAAGAAATAGGTTAGGATCTATTTTAAATGATAGTTTAAGACAAGTTTTAGGAAGAGTTCCTCTAAACAGCGTAATTTCTGATAATAGAGCAAATTTAATGGACGAAGTAGGACAAATTGTTGCTGAAGAAGCTAAGGAATTTGGTTTAAAAATTGAAGATGTTAGAATTAAAAGAGCAGATTTACCTACTGCTAATTCTGAGGCAATTTTTAGAAGAATGCAAACAGAGAGACAGCAAGAAGCTGCACAGTTTAGAGCAGAAGGTGAGGAAGAGGCTAGAAAAATTAGAGCTGAATCAGAGAGGGAGAGAACAGTTTTATTGGCTAATGCGGAAAGAGATGGTGAAATATTAAGAGGGCAAGGAGATGCTGGAAAAAATAAAATATTAGGTGAAGCATTTGGTAGAGATCCAGATTTTTTCTCTTTTTATAGGTCTATGCAAGCATATGTTTTAGCATTAGATAGTGAAGACACTACTATGGTTTTATCTCCTGATTCAGAATTTTTTAACTTCTTTGGGGATTTAGAAGGTATTAAAGATTAATAATTAATGAAATAAAATATTAAATTGGTATTAGAATTAAACTTAAATATTTTTGAATTATTATTTTTTTCTATAGGCCTAGTGTTTTTGTGTGAAGGAGCTTTATATTCATTATTTCCTGGATATATGAAAAATATTTGTCTTTTTATGCTTAATAGTAAAGATGATAAGATAAGAGTCTATGGTTTAATTTTTTGTAGTATAGGTTTAATTTTATTATATTTTATTTAGGCTGTAAGTGATCGAATTATAATTTTATAAAGTATAAGTTGTAAAGTATGTGAGGTGTTTATGAAAAAAATTATATTTACTTTGGTTTGCTCAACTTTTTTATTATGCGTCAACTTTAATGTAGTTAATGCTGATAGTTATCCTCCAGATTTTTCTGATTTAGCAGCTAAATTATCTCCATCAGTTGTAAGTATTTCAATCACTATGTCTAACGATCCACAAGCTCCTGGAGTTCCTCAATTTCCTCCAGGCTCACCATTTGAAGATTTTTTTAATGAATTTTTTGAAAGGAGAGGTGCACCACCACGCGAAAGAAGGCAACAGCCACAACAGGCAATGGGTTCTGGGTTCATAATTGACTCTAGTGGATTAATTGTAACAAATAATCATGTTATAGACAAAGCTGTATCAATAAACGTTATTCTTACAGATAATAGGTCCTTTAAAGCAAAATTAATAGGAAAGGATCAAAAAACAGATCTTGCATTGATAAAGATAGATGTAGATGAGGATCTACCGACTGTAACTTGGGGGGATTCAGATAAAGCTAAAGTTGGTAATTGGGTTCTTGCTATAGGAAATCCTTTTGGTCTAGTAAATACTGTTACAGCAGGTATAATTTCCGCTAGAGCAAGAGATATTAGTGTTGGTCCTTTTGACGATTTTAT
>PAYS01000029.1 GCA_002715265.1 Candidatus Pelagibacterales bacterium | reverse complement strand
TATTATTATTAATTTGATTTTCTATAAGCTCAGGCCTTTGGGAAATAATAGGAATATCATTGATATTGTTAATTATACTATCCGGCATATCAATTTTTTCTATATTTTGTATGGGTTCAGGTTTTTCAATATTTATATCTTCATTATTAATATCTATATTTTTATTAATAATTTGTTCTTTTAAATCAGGTTTGATTGTCTGTTCTATTTGCTCAGGTTTTACAGGAGGTATATTATTATTTATTATGGGTTTTTCTATTGGTTTAATAGGCTCAGTTAATTCCATGTCATTTGTTAGTTCTAAAACTAATTTTGGTTCAATTCTTTTTTCCTGTTCTATTGTTATAAAATTTGAAATTGGAAGTAGGCTTGTATGAATCAATAAAGCAATTATAAATGCTCCTATCATAAAAGGTTTGCTAATATTAAATGAATGAAAAGATGTTAACATAATGATTAGTTTTTATGGTTTTTGGTTACAATTGCCGCTCTTTCTATTCCTGCGCTTCTAATTATTTTTATTACTTCTGATAGGTTCCCGGCATTACTATTCTCATCAGCCTTTATTAATACTTCTTCGACATTAAGTGTTTTTTTTAAATTTGATAAAATATTTTTTAATTCTATTTTTGATATAAAAACTTCATCATAAGAAATTTCATTTTTATCAGATATCAAAATTGTAAGTTCTGGACTTTCTGCGTCCGCACCAGTATATGAACTAGGAGGTTCAACATGAAAAAAATCTTTTTTTGCAATTGTTCCAGACAACATAAAAAATATTAAAAGTAAAAATACTATATTTATTAAAGGTACTAGGTTAGGTTTCTTATTTAATTTTTTATTCTTATTTAAAATATTCATTTTATTACTTTAGTTTCTAATGCAATTTTATCTATGCCAAGATCTCTAACTATATCAATGATATCAATTAATAAATTAATTTTAGTATTCTCATCTGTATTAATTACTACTTTTTTAGAACTATTTTCTATTAAAATGGTATTTAGAAAATTAGATAAATTATTTATTTCAATGGTTTCACTATTTACATGAATAGTTCCAGTTTCAGATAAATTAATAATTATAGGTAGTTTTGTAATTTCTATATTGGTATTTGATTCAATAGGGCTAACTAAGTCTATAGTTTTAAAATCTGTAAACTCACTAGCTAACATAAAAAATATTAAGAGAAGAAAAACTATATCTATAAGTGGAGCAACATTTATATCTAGAGGTTTATTTTTTTTTATAAATAATTTCATTAAAATATTATTTTGATTTTAATATTATATTTGTTTTTATTGCTGCATGACGCATATCTTCCCTCGCATTGTCTACTTTTCCGTCAAGCCAGTAAAAAGCAGCTAGTGCAGGGATTGCTACCACTAAACCAAAAGCAGTAGTAAGTAGGGCTTCCCATATACCTCCAGCTAATATTGCTGGATCTACTTTGCTTCCGGATTCTTCTAATTTTGAAAAGGCAGTAATCATGCCTATTACAGTTCCAAGCAGTCCTAAAAGAGGAGCAATATTAGATATTACTTCTAACGGTTTTAACAAAAACTCTAAATTTCGTAATTCTTTTTCACCTTCTATGCTAATTTTATTTTCCTTATCTGTATCTGATAACTTTTGTGAGTCTAAGGTAACTAATATTATTTTTGATGCTGGGTGATATATGGAGTTTAATAATTTTTTTGCGTTAGGTATTTTATTATTTTCAATAAGGTTAATAGCTTCATCTAGCTTTTTAACATTATGTAAATCAGACTTATAAAATTGTATTACTTTGATAATTATTATTGCAAGAGATATTACTGACAAGGCCAATAATAATATCATTACTGGGCCACCTTTTAATATTAATGCTAATAAGTCTATACTATTTTCTTCCATATTAAGTACAGTTTATTAGCATTAATGAGTATAAATTGCTATTTAAAAAATATTACCAATTAATTCTTAAGCCAACAAAGATGGCTCTTGGTGCTCCTGGAGAATAAAATCTTGGATCTAATGGACCTACTGCAGTTTCGCCACTACCTGTATCACCTAACTCTGAAATAGGAACGTTTACTTCATCGGCATCGGCTTCTCCAAGAACTCCCATAGTTTCGTATTTTGAATCCAGAATGTTATCTATTCTGGCAAAAAACGAGAAGGAATTATTCATTTTCCATGATGCGTCTGCGTTAAAAACAACATAGGGATTTGTTTTTTTCAATTGATTAGATTCATCTCCTCTTAAAAATACGCCAGAAGAATAATTCATATTAAGACCAGCACTAAATGTAGAAGAAAATTCTTGTATAAACCCTGTTTTTATAGTGTGCTCTGGCATACCTGGAATATAATCACCTGCTTCCACATCATTAGCACTTGCTGGATGGTTAGCTGCTGGTAACGTATGTGCCGATTCAAATGTAGCCTGAAGAAAAGAATAATTAGAGTATAAGTCTAAGTTTCCCATTCTGTTTTCAAATTTAGAATTTAATGCAAGCTCTATCCCTCTTCTTTGTGTTTCTCCAAAATTTTTAAAATAACCAGATGACTTTCCTGTACCAGTACTAACAAACTGTATATCATCAAAATTTATGAAATGAAAATATGTAGCTTCCCAATAATGATTGTCAATTTTTCCTTTTGCTCCAAATTCAACTCCTTTTGTAATAACCTGTTCTAACGGTGGATCAGCTACAAAAGCATTAGGCAATCTACAAGGAGCAGAGGGTGATGCACAAGAAAGCTCTACTGGTGCGGGAGTCCTATTAGCCTCTTTATAAGCCGCTCTAAAAGCTAAATTTTCATTATAATTGTGTGTTACTCCAATAGCTGGGTTAACTCTAAAATATCTATGGCTTCCCGTATTAGTTTCTGTTCTGGTAAAAGAGGTTTTTAAATGATCATAAAGTTTAACGTAAGCCAAATTAGCTCTTGCTGAAAGAGTTATAGTTGTTTTATTGTCGTAATCAAATACGTCATTCACATATATACCATAATAGTCAGTTTTTGATGCCAATTGAGCACTTCCTACATCTCCTCTTTCGTTTTCATCTTCCATTCCTCCACTAGCACCACTGTGTTCTCTAATAGATTCAAGCGTTATATGCCCGCCTTCAGTATTTAATAGGTTAGTAACAGTCCTATTATTATGAAGTTGTCCTAATTCTCCTCGTGAATGGAATGCAGTTCGAGATTTATCTATAGACGCACCAATGATAATATTATGCATATTGTTTAAATATTTTGTATTAATGTTATATTGGGCAGAACCTCCCCATGTAATTGTCATAGTAGAAGAATGATTTAAAAGGCCATATTTTCTTATACTATCATTATTAGAAATGGCATTGCCAAATTGATCAATTAAAACTTCGTAGTTGTCTCCATCTGCCTCACCACAAATAGGCTCGTCAGCAGTTCCGAAGTCATCTTCCATTTGTTCTGCATGAGTTTCGTTATCTTCAGCGCATTCCTCTGCATCTAGTTCATCAGCATTCATTGTGTCTCTGATCAATCTTCTATAATAAATAGAGGTATTTATTGTAGAGTCATCTTCTAGATAAAGATTTGTATTGGCTGCAGCTAAATAAACTTTATTTGCTGTAAAATCAGGCCATGTAAATACGGATTCTCTTCTTATTTTTAATAGTTCTGTTGGACTAACACCGTTACCATTTAAACTAGAGTCGGCATTCATTAAAGTTAAATCAAAATCATAATTATCACTAATTTTTCCATAATTAATAAATAGTCTTTTGACATCGCCAGCACTATTATCTCTCCATCCACCATCATATGAGTTTTCCATGGCAACATATAAGCCTTGAGTTTCATCTCCTACGCCTAATTCGATATTTCCATTAACCCAGTCAGCTCCGCCAACTTCAAAGTGGTTTGAAGTAGAGTCAGTATTAAGATAATCTAGGCCTTTCTTAGTTGATAAAGCTAAAGAGCCTCCCAATGCATTTAGACCAAATACAGGATTAGAACTCATTAAATCAATATTTTTTAGTGCGGCTTCAGGAACTAATTCCCATTGCAATGTGTCACCAAACCCTTCATTAATTCTGGTTCCGTTTAAATAAACTGCTAAACCTTGGGATTCTCCTAAAAGAGGGGCTGCAGTAAATCCTCTGTAATCTAGATTTTTTTGAAAAGGACTGTTTTGTACATCTTTAATAGTTACTCCTGTTAATTTTTCCCCTAATAAGTCTACAATTGTAGTAGAGGTGGAATTATCCATATCTACATCGCTTAATCTTTGGTTAGCGTTAGGTACTTTATTTCTATCTATTTCAATTCCTGGAAGGGGGGATATTCCAATTACCTCTATATCACCAAGTTCTTCTTGCGAGGTTGCAGTTTTATTTAAAAAGTTTAATAAAAAGAATATTGTTAAAATTTTAAAAAATTTCATATTTTACGGTCCTTAATTATCAAAAAAGTATATTTATAATTTAATTATTGTATTTGTCAATAGTAATTATAGGATAAAACTATAACATATCAGTTATGACAATATATACTATTGTTAATAAATGTAAAATATAATAATAAAGTATAAATAATTTGGAGGAATGAATGAATAATATAATTATGATAATGATATGTTTTGTATTAGTATTAACTACAAATTTATTTGCTGAAGATATATCTGTGCAAGATCAATTAGATAAACAAAACCAAATTATTAATGAACAAAATAAAAGAATAGAAGAATTAGAAAAAATTATTCAGTCCCTAATTGTTAAAGATAAAAATAATCAGCAAGAAATAAGTGAAAATAATAAAGAAAATTTAGTTACTGAAGAAACTGTAAATAATGATGAAGATCAGGGAGACATAGCTGCTTCTTCAAAAGGTAAGATTTATAATCCAGAAAAAGCGTTTTTTGGACCGCTTCCTCAGCTGAGATCAAATGATGGTAATTATTCTGCGGGAATAATGGGATTAGTTCAGTTGGATTCTGCTCTTTACGACCATCAACCAAATGCTTCAACTTCAACAGAATTAGCAAGTGGATTTATTGTAAGAAGGGCTGTATTAACTTTGGCAGGAGTTTCAGATAAAGACTGGATTTGGTTTTTATCTTACAACTATGCCAATGGTGGAGAGAATCCTAATGATGGTTTAGGGGCAGCAATGGCAATATACAGAGGCTTAAAGCCTTGGTGGGTATTTGTTGGATTATTTGGAAATTCAGTTGGCTTAGATACTTCTAATATGTCTTCACAAAGGCAATTTATGGAAGTTTCAATGCCACAAGGAACATTTGTATATGGAGCGGGATCTCCTGCAATGGGAGTGGCAGCTACTTACAGAGGAAAAGAGCATTATATGCGTTTAGGCTTTTATGGAGAGCCGTTTAATAACGCTAGTACAGATGATGAAGGTATAGGAGTCCATGGAAGGTTGATATGGCAGCCTAGTAAAGATCGTTTAAAAGCATTTCACTTAGGGCTTACAGGTTATTATAGATTGGCTAATGTAAGTGATACTTTCACAAATGGTTTAAGAGATTCTACTCTTAGGTTTAGATCTAAAGGCGAGACAGCAGTAAGTGGAGATTTTATAGTAGATACGGGAGTAATTACAGATTTAGATAGTTATAACTATGTTGGATATGAACTTGCTATGGTGGAGGGCCCTTTATCCTTTCAAAGTGAATGGGGAATGGTCAATGTGGATAGAAAAACTAAGAGAAATTCTACGTTTGCAGGTGGATACATTCAGGGTGGTTATATGTTAACTGATGATGCTAGAAATTATAATGCTTATTTTGCACAATTTTGGAGGATAAAGCCAAACAAATCTATTATGGAAGGCGGAATTGGAGCATGGGAAGTTGCTGCAAGAGCAAGCACAATGGATTTAAATGATACTGATATTAAAGGNGGCGAAGCTTCATCTTATACTATTGGNTTAAATTGGTATATGACTTCATTTACTAAAAGTATTTTTAATATAGTTAAAACGGAATCNTCTGGAAAAATAAGTGAAGATTTTGATTCAATTAATGCGAGAATTCAAATAGAGTTTTAGTATATTTTTTTATAAATTTTAGGAATTAAGTCAGAAATATCTTCTGCTATTAGACCTGGTCCAAAATATATTCCAGCGGATGAATGTATCCACACACCAAAAGCGGCAGCATGAAAAGCATCCATACCGTTCGATACTAAAGCNCCAATTATTCCTGCTAAAACATCTCCGGATCCGGCTGTTGCAAGCCATNTAGATCCATATTTATTTANTATTACATGATTGTTTTGAGATGCTATTATTGTATTAGCACTTTTTAGTACTATAATAGAATTTAATTTTTTTGCAGCATATATAGCTTTATCCACTAAGTTTCCTTTTATATTAGGAAATAATTTTTTAAATTCTCCTTCATGAGGTGTTAAAATAACAGTTTTGTTTCTTATTATATCTTTAAAACTTTTTATATCACTTTGAAAACATGTTATTGCATCTGCGTCAATAATGATATTATTACTATGTTTTAAAACATTTTTAACTACATTTTTATTATTAATGCCTAATCCTGGCCCAATGACTACACTATTTATTCTTTTATCTTTAATAATATTTTTTAATTCTGGAATATTTCTATAACTTTTAACAATTTGTGAAGTTAATGTTCTATAATAAATATCTGAAGAATTTTTATCACAAGCTAATATTACAATACCNCTNCCNGCCCTTTGTGCGGCTTTTGCTGCTAATCTTGCAGCACCTGTCATTTCCTTTGGGCCTCCAATTATTACTATACATCCTCTTGAATATTTATGATCGTTAACTTTAGGCCATACTATTTTATCTTTCCATATACTTGGTGAGTTTAAATTAATTACAGGTTTTGTATTTTTTATTAAAGGTTTAGGAATACCAATATCTAACAACACAATTTTTCCACATTTTTCTGCACTTGGTAATAAATAATGTCCTAATTTATATGCAGAGTAAGTAAGTGTAAGAAAACAATTAAACGTTNCATTAGAAATTGTACCATTNTCTGAATTAACTCCACTAGGAATATCAAGAGCTATTACAGGTAGTTTTTTATTATTTATTTTTTCTATGGTTTTAATATATTCATTATCTAAATTTCTATTTAATCCTATGCCAAAAATTGCATCTATTACATAATCGATATTATCTAAGTTTATATCGTTGAAATTAGTATTTTTTATTTTAAGTTTTTTATATGCTGTTAATGAATCTCCTGTAATTTTTTCTATATCACCAATTATTGATATTGTTACATTCCATTTATATTTTTTAAGTTCATTTCCAGTAATAAATCCATCTCCTCCGTTACCTCCTGTACCACATAGAACTAGAATGTTTTTTTTAGGTAGGTTTTTATTNATATATTTAGCAGAAAGTTTTCCTGCATTATTCATAAGATCAAAACTGGGTTTAATATTCTTCTCAACTTCGTATACTTGTTTACTGCTTAATATAAAAGAGCTCATTGTTATAAAATATTAGCCTTAGGATTTTTTATTGGTAAGTTAAATTTTCTAGTTACTTGTTTTAATGAAAAATAAGATCGAATACTTGAAATACCTGGAATACTAGTTAAGTTTTCTTTAAGAAAATGTTCATATGTTTGTATATCTTTAACCACTATTCTTAGAAGATAATCAGCATCTCCTGTCATGAGATATGCTTCCATAACTTCTTCATATTCTTGTATTTTTTGTTCAAAGATAACAAGCTGGTCTTCAGATTGCTTTTCTAAAGAAACTTGTACGAATACATTTACAGATAAGTCTACTTTATTTTGGTCTATTATTGCAGAATATCCTGTAATGATATTTTTGTCTTCTAAAGTTCTCACTCTTCTTAAGCATGGAGATGGTGATAAGCCTACCTTTTTAGCAAGTTCTATATTGTTTATTCTTGCATTTTTTTGCAGGGAAGATAATAATTTATATTCTATGTAATCCATGATTTTTAGCAATATTATTTTAATTTAAGTATTTAATNTAATAATTATTGCGTATTAATATCAATTATTAGCAATATTAGCAATGTATTAATTATTAATATTTTGTATTATTACATTTTTAATATTGAAGTAATATAAGTATATGAAATCTANTTTNAAAAAAATACTGAAAAGCGATTTAAAAGTTTTAAAAGATCTTGAAAAAAAAACTTCATGGCTATCATCGTGGATGATACATAACGCTAATAATATTAGAAATTCTTTAGATGGATTAAAAGTGGGTGGTCACCAGGCATCATCAGCTTCAATTATTTCAATTATGACTGCATTATATTTTTATGTTTTAAAAAAAGAAGATAGAGTTGCAGTAAAACCTCATGCTGCTCCTGTATTTCACGCAATTCAGTATATATTTGGAAACCAATCCGTTGATAATTTAAAGAGTTTCAGGGCTTATGGAGGAGCTCAATCTTACCCTTCACGAACTAAAGATGCAGATGATGTAGATTATTCTACAGGTTCAGTTGGCTTAGGTGGAGCAATTACAATATTTGGTTCATTAATTCAGGATTATCTTATAGATCATAAATTTGTTAAATCTGATTTTAAGCCAGGAAAAATGATAGCTTTATTAGGGGATGCTGAGCTTGATGAAGGAAATATTTATGAGGCTTTGTTAGAAGGTGCAAAACAAAATGTTAGAAATTGTTGGTGGGTAATAGATTATAATAGGCAATCTTTAGATGCTGTAGTCGCAGATGAGCTTCATTTAAAAATTGATGAATTATTTGCCTCAATGGGATGGCGAGTCATTACATTAAAATATGGTAAAAAGTTACAAAATTTATCNAAATTAAAAGGGGGTAATCAAATATTAAATTGGATTGATAATTGCCCAAATGACCTTTATTCAGCTTTGTCATTTTTAGGCGGAAAAGCTTGGAGAGAAAGATTAGATAAGGATTTACGAAAAAATAAAGATGCTCTAAAAATTATTAAAGATTTAAGTGATGAAGAGCTTGGAGAAACTATGTCTAATTTAGCAGGAAATGATATAGAAGCTGTTCTTGATGCTTTTGCCGAAGCAGAAGGCGATGATGTGCCTACTTGTTTCATAGCATATACTATTAAAGGGTATGGTTTACCACTTGCGGGACATAAAGATAATCATGCAGGTTTAATGAATGATAAACAAATAGATGAATATCAAAAATCTCTATCTATAAATAAAGGGGATGAGTGGGATTTATATTCAGGTTTAGATAGTTCNGACAAAGAAATAAATAAGTTTTTATCTAAATCACCTTTTTTTAATAGCGATAAAAGGATTTATGAAGATAAGAAAATAAATATTGAAGGGAAAATACCCTATAAAACTTCTGATAAATCCAATACTCAAGAAGTTTTTGGAAAATTACTTAATGAAATAGGTAAAGAAAAGAATAGTTTCTCTGATAGAATTGTAACTTTTTCTCCAGATGTTACAGTTTCTACTAATTTAGGAGGATGGGTTAATCAACGCCAAATATATAANAGGAAAGCAAAGACNGATGTCTTTCATGATGAAAAAGTTATGTCTGCACAAAAATGGACAATGTCTCCTAGCGGACAACATTTTGAGTTAGGTATTGCTGAAAATAATTTGTTTTTAACATTAGGTGCCGCTGGGCTATCTAATTCAATGTTTGGTAGTAGACTAATTCCTATTGGTACAATTTATGATACTTTTATATCTAGAGGTCTTGATGCGTTAAATTATGCATTATATCAGGATGCAAGATTTTTATTAGTAGCAACTCCATCTGGAATTTCACTTGGTCCTGAAGGAGGAGCTCATCAGTCTATAATTACCCCATTAATAGGTATAGGTCAGCCTAATTTATTAATGTTTGAGCCTACTTATGCTGATGAACTTGAAGTGATTTTCAGATATTCCTTACATTTTATGCAAGAAGATAACGGAAGTTCAGTTTATATAAGATTAACAACTAGAAACTTAGTTCAACCCAAGAGAGAAGTTGATATAAATTTTGAAAAAGAAATTATTTCAGGTGGTTATTGGTTACATAAGCCGTCAACAAAAAGCAGCTTTACAATAGTATTTAGCGGGGCATTAGCTCCAGAAGTTGAACAAGCTGTAGAAACTCTTAAAGAAGATATACCTGATATTTCTACTTTAATGATAACTTCATCTGATAGATTATATAAAGAATGGAGATCAGTACAAAAAAAACGTTCTTCAGGCAAAAATGTTGTTTCTAGGATTGAGGAGCTTTTTTTAGATACTAATCCAGATAGTTTAGTGGTTTCTGTAATTGACGGACATTCATCATCATTATCTTGGATAGGCGGCGCAGTTAATAGAAAAATTATTTCTTTGGGTGTGGATGAGTTTGGTCAATCAGGTAATTTAATTGATTTATATAGAGTATATGGAATTGACTCCGACGCGATAGTTGATGCATGCGCACAAGTTTATTCACTTTAAATATAAATATTTTTCTTTATTTTTTTTAAATAATGGATAGTTTATCTTAAACAATATATAACAATCTTAACGTATTTATATGCGGATGTGGTGAAATTGGTAGACACGCTAGATTTAGGTTCTAGTGCCGCAAGGCGTGGGGGTTCAAGTCCCTTCATCCGCACCATTTGTAAGGAAAAAAAATGAAGGTTACAGAATTAAAAAGCGACGGTTTAAATAAATCATATAAAATAGTTATACCTTCTAAGCAGATACATGAAGCTATAGATAAAAGAATNCAAGAAGTTGCAGCTACAGCAAAAATAGATGGTTTTCGTCCTGGCAAGGTGCCTTTAACAATTGTTAAAACTAGATATGGGTCTCAAATACATGGTGAAATAATTGAGAAACNAGTTTCAGAATGTATGAGAAAATTATTAAAAGACAAAAAGCTTAGGCCTGCTATGCAACCGAAGGTAAATTTTGAAGGAAAACCATTAGAGGAAAAAGATGTTAAGTTTACTCTAGAATTAGAGGTAATGCCAGAAATTAAAATACAGGATTTTTCTAAAATGAAATTTGAAAGATTATCAGCTGAAGTGGAAGATAAAGAAGTGAAAAAAGCTTTAGATGAAATTGCAAGTAATCAAAAATCATATGCTCCTTTAAAAAAGAAAAGAAAGTCGCAAAAAGGTGACTGTGTAGTTATAGATTTTAAGGGATTTATGGATGGAGAAGCATTCGAGGGGGGAGCAGCAGAAAATCATAGTATAGAAATTGGTTCAGGACAGATGATACCTGGCTTTGAAGACCAACTAGTGGGATTAAATATAAATGATAAAACAAAAGTAGAAGTAAAATTTCCAAAAAACTATCAAAAAGCNGAGTTTTCAGAAAAAGATGCAGTATTTGATGTAACAATAAAAAATATTATGGAAGCTGAAAAGACAAAAATTGACGAGGAACTAGCTAAAAAACTTGGTTTGCCTGATTTAAAGACATTAAAAGAAGCAGTAAAAAGCCAAATTGAAATGAATTATAAAGCTACATCAAGAAACAGAATAAAGCGTGATTTGTTGGATATATTGTCTAAAACGTATAGTTTCGAGGTTCCTAAAACTATGTTGGAGAATGAAAATAAAGTAATTTGGGATAGATTTGAACAAGATAGAAAGGCTGGAGTCATCGACGAAGCGGATAAAGGAAAAAAAGATGCAGTTCTTAAAAAAGAATACAAAGAAATTGCTGAAAGAAGAGTTAGATTAGGTTTATTAATGAATGAAATTGGAGAGAAAAATAAAATTAGTGTTAGTGAAGATGAAATTAAAAATGCTGTAATGCAAGAAGCTAGAAAATATCCTGGTGAAGAAAATAAAGTTTTAGAATTTTATAAAAAAAATCCTGAGGCAGCAAATGCAATTCGAGCTCCAATTTTTGAAGAAAAAGTAGTAGATTTTATTATATCAAAAAGTAATGTTAAAGAATTAAAAGTAAGTGCAGAAAAATTGTTTTCAGATGATANTCAGGATAAAACAGNTAAAAAAGTTAAGAAAAAAANTACTTCATCAAAAACAAAANCAAAAATAAAAAAATAAATANTACTTTGATTTTAAATTGAGGAAATGTAATGGAAAATAAATTTGATAATGATACAAAAATGAATTCTCTTATTCCTATGGTTGTTGAGCAATCAGGAAGGGGCGAAAGAGCATATGATATATTTTCTAGATTATTAAAAGAAAGAATTATTTTTATTACTGGAGGTATAGGTGATGAAATGGCTACAGTTATCATTGCCCAATTATTATTTTTAGAGGCAGAAAACCCTGACAAGTCTATTTCTATGTACATAAATTCACCAGGAGGTATAGTATCATCTGGTTTAGCTATATATGATACGATGCAATATATTAAACCAGAGGTTTCAACAATGTGTGTTGGTCAAGCTGCATCAATGGGTTCTTTGCTTTTATCAGCAGGCTCTAAAGGTAAAAGGTTTGCACTTCCTAACGCAAGAATTATGGTGCATCAACCTTCTGGAGGATTTCAGGGTCAGGCAACTGACATTGAAATTCATGCTAAAGAAATTTTAAGTTTAAAGAGTCGNTTAAATGCTATTTATAGCAAACACACTGGTTTATCAGTAAAAAAGATATCTGAAATGTTAGAGCGGGATAAGTTTTTGAATCCAGAAGAGTCAAAAAAATTGGGATTAATTGATGAAATAGTTGAAAAAAGGTAGTTATATAATTATTCTTAAATTTAGTTTAAATAAGAGGTCTTATGTCTAAAGATAATGAAAACAAAAAAGAAGATTTATTTTGTTCCTTTTGTGGAAANAGTCAAAATGAGGTGCGNAAACTTATTGCAGGACCAACTGTATATATATGTGATGAATGTGTAGATTTATGCACAGATATTATAAAAGAAGAAAATAAAACCTCTTTAGTTCAGTCTAGCAAAGGTGTTCCAAGCCCAAGTGAAATATATAATTTTTTAGAAAATTATGTTATTGGACAGCAATCTGCTAAGAAAATTTTAGCCGTTTCAGTATTCAATCATTATAAAAGATTGAATCACAAACCCGATAATGATGAAGTTGAGCTAGCTAAGTCAAATATTCTACTTATTGGTTCTACCGGAAGTGGTAAAACTCTTTTAGCGCAAACTTTGGCAAGGTTTTTAGATGTGCCTTTTACTATGGCTGATGCNACTAGTTTAACTGAGGCAGGTTATGTAGGAGANGATGTAGAAAATATTATTTTGAAGTTGCTTCAGGCTGCTGATTATAATGTNGAAAGNGCGCAAAGGGGTATAGTTTATATNGATGANNTNGATAAAATTAGTAGNAANTCNGANAATCCNTCNATNACAAGAGANGTGTCAGNNGAGAGGNGGTGCAGCAAGCCTTATTAAAAATTATGGAAGGGACAGTAGCAAGTGTTCCTCCTCAAGGTGGTAGAAAACATCCTCAGCAAGATTTTTTACAAATTGATACTACCAATATATTATTTATTTGTGCTGGTGCTTTTGGCGGTATAGAAAAAATCATTTCTAAAAGGGGTTCTTCCTCTTCTATTGGTTTTAGCGCTGAGCTTCAGTCAAAAAATAATAAAAGAAATGATGATATGCTTACTAACCTAGAACCTCAAGATTTGTTACAATATGGTTTGATTCCAGAATTTATTGGAAGATTGCCTATAGTAGCGACTTTAAGAGATCTGGACAAAAAAGCTTTAATTGAGATTTTAACTGAACCAAAAAATGCTTTAATAAAGCAATATCAAAAAATGTTTCAGCTTGACGAGGTAAAATTAACTTTTACCGAGGATGCATTGATTGCAATTGCTGATAAAGCTATTTTAAGAGAAACTGGAGCTAGGGGTTTAAGATCAATATTAGAAAATATACTTATTGATACTATGTATTCTTTGCCAGATATGGAAAATGTTGAAGAGGTTATAATTAATAGCGACGTAGTACAAATCGATGCGAAACCCTTAATAATATCTTCTAAAGTTGGTCGAAACTTAAAATCAACTGCCTCATAAGTTTTAATTAACACTTGAAATTTCTTAGTAAGTAAACAACATTATAATTATGTGTTGTTTTCAATTATGGAGGCTAATATGAATGATGATATAAATAAATTACTTCCTTTAATTCCTCTAAGAGATATTGTTGTTTATCCTGGTATGGTTGCTCCACTTTTTGTAGGGCGTGAAAAATCCGTTAAGGCGCTAGAAGAAGCAATGAATGCGGACAAAGCTATATTGTTAGCAACTCAATTGGAAGCCGGTTCTGATGATCCGACTTTCGAAGATATTAATAAAATAGGAACTATGGGCAAAATTCTTCAATTATTAAGACTTCCTGATGGGACTGTTAAAGTTTTAATTGAAGGTGGAGAAAGGATAAAGTTAACGTCTTTTAATATTGAGGACGGATATATAAAATCTAATTTTATAAAACTTAAAGACGAAATTAAAATTGAAGAAATTGAAGAGAAAGCATTATTAAGAACAGCTAAGGAGCAATTTGAGGCATATTCAAAAATAAATAAAAAAATTTCTTCTGAAGTTTTAAATACTATAAATGATATAGATAGTGTTTCTCAAATGGCTGATACAATAGCTACTCATTTAAATATAGAATTAGAGGATAAACAAAAATTATTAGAATTAATTGAAGCAAAATTAAGATTAGAAAAAGTCTTAGAATATATTGAAAATGATTTATCTGTCATAAAAGTAGAGAAGAAAATAAGAACCAGAGTAAAGCAATCTATGGAAAAAACCCAAAAAGAGTATTATTTGAATGAGCAAATGAAGGCTATTCAAAAAGAATTATCTGAAGATAATGAAGATAAGGATGAAATTGCTGAATTTGAAGAAAAAATAAAAAAGGTAAAGTTATCAAAAGAAGCAAAGCTCAAAGCTAATTCTGAACTTAAAAAACTAAAGGGTATGGGGCCAATGTCTGCAGAGTCTTCTGTAGTGAGAAATTATTTAGACTGGCTGACATCTATTCCATGGAAAAAATACACAAAAATAAAAAACGATATAGAAAAAGCTGAGAATGTTCTTAATGAAGATCATTATGGTTTGAACAAAGTAAAGGATAGAATATTAGAATATTTAGCAGTTCAAACTAGAAAAAGAAAACTAAAGGGACCCATCATATGCTTGGTAGGAGCTCCGGGAGTTGGAAAAACCTCTTTGGGTAAATCATTAGCAAGAGCAACTGGTCGAAATTTTGTGAGGATATCTCTAGGTGGAGTAAGAGATGAATCTGAGATAAGAGGACATAGAAGAACTTATATAGGTTCTATGCCTGGAAAGATTGTTCAAAGTTTAAAAAAAGCAAAATCTTCAAATCCTTTATTTTTATTAGATGAAATAGATAAAATAGGGGCAGATTGGAGAGGTGATCCTGCGTCGGCATTGCTAGAAGTTTTGGATCCAGAACAGAATAGTACATTCAATGATCATTATTTAGATGTGGATTATGATTTGTCTGATGTAATGTTTGTTACTACAGCAAACTCTCTTAACATGCCTAGGCCACTTTTAGATAGAATGGAAATTATTAATCTCTCTGGTTATTTAGAAAATGAAAAAATGGAAATTGCTAAAAGACATTTAATTAGTAAGCAATTAGAGCGTAATGGATTATCAGAAGAAGAATGGTCTATAACTGATGATGCACTTAAAGATTTGATTAAATATTACACTAGAGAATCAGGAGTAAGATCTCTTGAGAGAGAATTAGCTTCATTATGTAGAAAAGCTATTAAAAACATAGTTAAAGGAAAGATTAAAAAAGTAAAAATTACCTCGGATAACCTAGAAGAATATGCAGGTATTAGAAAGTTCAGACATGGGATAGCTGATAAGGATAACTTGGTAGGTATAACTACAGGTTTGGCTTACACTGATTTTGGAGGAGATTTGCTATCTATTGAGGCAGTTACCATGAATGGTAAAGGTAGACAGCAAATTACTGGTCAATTAGGCGATGTCATGAAAGAATCAGTTCAAGCCGCAACTAGCTATGTGAGATCTAGAGCAGTAGAGTTTGGAATTGAACCGCCTGTTTTTGATAGAAAAGACATACATGTTCATGTTCCAGAAGGAGCGACTCCAAAAGATGGACCTTCGGCTGGTGCTGCAATAGCTATATCTATGATATCAGCTCTAACTGGTATTCCCGTTAAATGTGATGTGGCTATGACTGGAGAAATTTCTTTAAGGGGTAGGATATTGCCCATTGGAGGATTAAAAGAAAAGTTATTAGCAGCAGTGAGAGGGGGTATTAAAAAAGTTTTAATTCCAGTTGATAATAAAAAAGATCTTAAAGATGTAGATGAAGATATTAAAAATGAATTAAATATTGTTTTAGTTACCCATTTAGATGATGTAATAGTGCATACTTTAGAGAAAAAACCTTCTCCAATAAAATGGGATGAAGCTGAATTTTTAAAAAGTAATGAGAAAAATAATATTAATCACCAAAATTTAGTTAAACATTAGTATAATTTATTTTGACTTTTTTAATAAATGAATATTAAATAGAGCTACTTTTATTTAATCTAATATTATACGAAGGGGGCTTCTTTATGAATAAAAACGAATTAATAGGTGCAGTTGCATCTTCAGCTGGTATTTCTAAAACACAAGCATCCGATGCAGTAGAAGCGGTGTTTGGCTCAATTAGTAGCGAGTTATCCTCGGGGGGGGAAGTGCGTTTGGTAGGATTTGGTACTTTCATGGTGGCTAATAGAAAGGCAACTACTGGAAGAAATCCAAGAACAGGCGAAACAATTCAAATTGCAGCATCTAAGCAACCTAAATTCCGTCCAGGTAAAGGATTAAAGGATTCTGTAAATAATTAAGTTTTTCTTTTAACTGTCGATCAAAATAAAGATCGACAGTTACAAGTATTTTGTTAGAAGGGCGATTAGCTCAGCTGGGAGAGCGACTCGTTTACACCGAGTAGGTCGGCGGTTCGATCCCGTCATCGCCCACCATAATTTTTTTTTAAAATAAGTTGTGTATAGTTGAATGTATATATATACAGTAAGTATTCAGGGGATGTAGCTCAGTTTGGTTAGAGCGCCGGCCTGTCACG
>PAYS01000028.1 GCA_002715265.1 Candidatus Pelagibacterales bacterium | reverse complement strand
TTAAAAAATTTTGATAATTTGAGTTTATATGCTCAAAAATAAAATTAGAGCCTGCGATTATCAATTTTGATTTAAGCATCACGCTATTATAAAATTTTTTGAAAAAACTCTCAAAACTGTATGTGCCATGATAAGTGGTAACAAAATGTCTTCTTGTTATTAAACATGAAAAATAACATGACCATGCAGGAGCTCTGCTTCTAGCATGAATAATATTAATATTATATTTCTGTATAATTTTTAATAGGCTAGAAACATTTTTATACATTATAAACGGATTCTTGCTTGCAACATCCATATTTAAAAATTCTCCACCATGTCTTTCAATTTCTCTCTGTCTTCTACCGCCTGTAGAAACTACTATAGACCTAAAATTATTTTGAACTAAAGCAGAAGATACTTCTATAGCTCCAGATACTAATCCTCCACTATTTAAATGTGGCAAAACTTGTAAAACAGAATATTTTTTGTTTTCAGGCATAAATATATTTCCTATAAATAATTATTTTAATTTAATATAGAATTAACATTAATGTATAAAATATTACACACAAAACATAAAAGAAATATTGCATACCAATATAATAAAGGGAAATCCTCTATCGGTATAATATTTCTATCTGGTTTTAAATCTGATATGTATGGAAGTAAGGCGCAGTATATTTTTAATTGGTGTAAGAAAAATGGTATAGAATGTACAATATTCGATTATTCTGGACATGGAAATTCTTCAGAAAAATTTATTAATTGTAATTTAAATACCTGGATTGAGGATAGTATAGACGTCATAAATAATATTACTTCAAATCCTCAAATTATAATTGGCTCAAGCATGGGTGCTTGGATAGCTATTAGAGTAACTCAATTTATGCCTAAAAATATCCTAGGTTTAATAACCATTGCTGCTGCTCCAGATTTTACAGAAGAAATATATAAACATATATTAAATAAAGAGCAAAAAAAACAATTAAACAAAAATGGCTTTTTAAAAATACAATCTGAGTATGATAAAGAGGGGTACTTAATTACTAAAGAATTAATACATAGTGGAAACGAAAATTTAATTTTAAATGATTCATTGTATTCTATAAAATGTCCAATAAGATTAATTCATGGAAAAAATGATCGAGATGTCAGTTGGAAAAAAAGTGTACAAATTTTTGAAAAAATAAAATCACAAAATGCAGAATTAATACTTATAAAAGATGGAGATCATAGACTTTCCAATGATAATAATTTAATAGCAATTATTAATTCAGTTAAATCTTTTATTTCAATTCTTAATCAATAAATTATAAATACATTTTAAACCTTCTTTATAGGTTGGATATATTAATGGTCCATATCTATTTTTTAATAAATTATTATTTACCTTTCTATTATTTTTCCAAAATCTTAGTATTGATGGTTTAAGATTATGCTTAATATTCTCATATTCTTCAATTTTCGGAATTTTTAAGTTTAACAAATCATATGCATATTTAATTACATTTACTTGTGAGTCGGGAAGATCGTCTGAAAGGTTTACTATTCCTTCATTTCTTGCATAATATGATGCCTCACTGAGTACCCTTGCTATATCACTTACATGAATTCTATTAAAATAATGATTTTGTTTATTTATTATTAGCATTTTATCAGATAATATTCTCCTTAATAAATTATTTTCTGGACCATAGATACCTGAAACTCTAAAAATTTCTGTATTAATTGACGATATTGAGGCTAGCTTCAAAACTTCATTCTCTGCTTTTAATCTATTTAAAGCAGTTTCTTCAAAAGGTTTTAAGTGCGTATCTTCATGAATAACTTCTCCAGAGTGATCTCCATAAACAGATGTGCTTGATAAGTATCCTAACCATGAAATATTTGATTTTATTATATCTGACCCATAATTATTTATTATTGGACATCCATTAGAATCTGGAGGTGCTGTAATTATCATTGAATCAGCAAGTTCTATACTTTTTAAAATTTCATTTTTTTTATAAACTGTTACTCCTAATTTACTTAATATTTCAGTCCTATTTTTATTATTAGTAACTCCTGAAATTTCAACACGATATTTTTGCAAGGTTTTACATAGATAAGATGATATATTACCTAAACCAATAATAGAAATATGTTTGCTAGTTTTAGTCATTTTTTATACAACTTGTTAAGTCTGAACCAGATAAATACCATTCTTCAATTAAATCAGTATTACATATAAACTGAATTCTTTTGTTCTTTTCTTTTTTAAATATTTTTCTATTTATTCTACTTAAAGCCCAAATAGATGCTGCTTGAACCAGAACTGACTCATCATCTAGTAATTTTAGAACATTAGGTAATAAAGCCTCTAGCTTAGAATTTCCTATAGCAATTAAAACATTCCTAATAAATCTATCTCTTCCTATACGCTTTATAGGGGACCCAGAAAATAAATTTCTAAAACTTTTATTATCAAGTTTTGATAAACTTTCTAAAGTTGGTTCAATAAGATCCTCTCTTGACTTAAAAGAAAAATTATTACTTTTTTGAGCGTACTTATTCCATGGACATACAGCTAAACAATCATCACAGCCATAAATTCTATTGCCAATTAAAGTTCTATATTGTCTTGGAATATGACTCTTATGTTCTATCGTTAAATATGATATACATTTTCTAGCATCTAATTTATAGGGAGCTACAAAGGCATTTGTAGGACAAATATCTAAACACTTAATACAGCTTCCACAAATATTACTTTTTTTATTTTTATTATTATAAATAATCTCTTTATTAACTAGAATTACTCCTAAAAATAACCAGCTTCCATATTCACGACTAATTAAATTAGTATGTTTACCAATATAGCCTATACCCGCTTGCGCTGCTAAAGGCTTTTCCATAATAGGAGCTGTATCTACAAAAACTTTAATATCACAATCTATCTTAGAAACTAACCAGCCAGCAATATTCTTCAATCTTCCTTTAATCCATTTATGATAGTCTTTATTTCTTGCATATACACTAATATTACCAATATGTGTTTTCGAAATATTTTCTAAAGGATTAATTTCTGGTCCATAATTACAACCTAATATAATAGCTGTTTTAGCATCACCCCATAAATTTATCGGATTTATTCTTTTTTCTAGCGATTGGGACATCCAATTCATAGAACCATGTCTTCCCTCTTTAACAAATTTTTTCAAATAGCCTTCGATATTTTTATCTAAAAATTTGGAAGAACATAAACCTACACAGTCAAATTGATATTCTTTGGCTTTTAATTCTATTGCTTTACTAAGGTTATAATCTGACATTTATACATACTAATTTTTTAATCTACATTATGTGATAAATATTTAATATCATGTCCAGACGGATGTTGAACAATTCTTAAATTAAATAAACTTATTATTGCTAATAAATGATCAAAAATATCTGATTGGTCTGCTTCATATTCAATCCAATCTGTTGAATTGGTAAAAGCATATACTTCTAAAGGTATGCCATTATTGTTAGGTTCTAATTGTCTTACCATCATAGTTAATTTCTGATTTATTCTATCATTATTTTGTAAATACGAAAGTATATATGCCCTAAAAACTCCAATATTAGTTAATTTTCTATGATTAACCTCATCTGATGAAGAACTTGAATTATACATTTTTATTTCATCATCTTTTAATTTAAAATGATCTTTTAATAAATTAAGTTTATTTAGCCTTTGTCGTAATTCTTCATTCAAAAACATTATAGAGTCTTGATCTATGTTCAAAGACCTTTTTATTCTTCTTCCTCCTGAATCTTCCATTCCTCTCCAATTTTTAAATGGATGTTCTAATAATTTAGCACTTGGAAATGTAATCAATGCCTTATCCCATGACCTAACTGTCACAGTATGCAAACCTACTTCAACACAATCACCATCAATATTTAAGGAAGGTATTGTAACCCAATCCCCTTCTCTAATTGTATCAGAACCAAAAATCTGAATTGATGCAACTAAACCTAATATTGTATCCTTAAAAACTAATAATAAGATTGCAGTTAAAGCTCCTAATCCTGAAACTATAGTAATCGGAGAAGTATCAGAAATTACGCATACAATTATTATTAATCCAAATACATAAACTATCAACTTTACTAATTGCATGTAGCTCTGAATAGGAGTCTTGGAAAAAAACTTATTTCCTTTAAATATTTCTGATAGAGCAGACAGCAATCTAGTTATAGATATTACAAATACTAAAATTACTAAAGCTTCAGAAAGACGGGATAATATTCCATCTTTAGGAGAATAATCCCCAAGACCTGCTTCAAAAATTAATATAGGAATCGCCCAACCAATAGGCGCAAATACCTTGTTATTTATTAAATATTTTCCTATATCAAATTTTAATTTATTTAACCATTTTCTTATAAAAACAATTACAATTTTATTGATAATTAATGAAAATATTATTGTAATTAAAATAACTAAAATAATATGAAATAAAAAAGTCTCGACAATAGAATGTAAGCCTATATCTGAAAAAAACATTTTTATTAAAAATATTATATCTATTATTAGCTCTGAAAATGATTCCATTTAATTTCTCCCATATGAGCTTTTTATTTTCATACTAAAAATCCAAATCATTATAATATTTTGGAGGTAACAAGCCCGGTATTTTATCTTCTAAAATTTTTCTAAAAGATGGTCTAGATTTTATTCTAGCATACCAATCTTTAGCTGAAGAATATTCTTTCCAGTTTATTTCTCCTAAATAATCTATAATAGAGATATTAGCGGCTGCAGAAATATCTGCAATTGTAAATTCATTTCCCGCCAACCAATCTCTATTTTTACTTAACCAATTTATATATTCCATATGAATTTTTAAATTTTTTCTTCCTACCCTTAGTATATTTGCATCCGGGTTTCCTTTACCTATAAATCCTTTCATGATTTTTTCATATACTATTGTATTATCAATTTCATTGGAAAATTTATTTAAAAACCAGTTCATAATTCTTCGGGACTCACATCTAATATCTATTTCAGAACCAATTAATGAATTGTCCATATTTTCATCTAACCACTCTATAATCACAGATGCACCACAAATCTTTAAATTTTGTTCATTTATGAAAACTGGTACTTGACCTTCTGGATTTAATGCTAAAAAACTATCTCTTCTCTCCCAAATAGCCTCAACTACTAAGCGAAATGAAACCTTATTTTCAGCTAATGCAATTCTAACCAACCGACAATTAGCTGAAAAAGGTAAATGATATAAAAGAGACATTTAATATATATTCCATTATAAAATTATTATAATTAAGTATAAACTATTAAACATTAATATAAAAAATATAAACTTTAATTATAAATTAATATTAGGTGCATATGATTTTAACCGAAATAATTTTCTATTCAGCAATACAAGGAGTAAGTGAGTTCTTGCCTATATCTTCCTCAGGTCATTTATTAATATTAGAAAAAGCATATAATTGGCAAATTTCCGGAAGAACATATGCAATAGCCGCCCACCTTGGAACACTATTAGCTGTATTATTTTATCTAAAAAAAGAATTAGTTGATTTAATATTTTTCATTAAAAAACCTAAAAATTATAAATTTATTCTAAATCTCATTTTAATAACTTTACCAATTATAATAGTTGGATTACTAATTTTTAAAACTTACGATAATATATTACTTACTTTAAAAATAGTTGCATTAACTAGTATCTTAGGAAGTATTATCCTTTTTTATGTTGATTTCTCTACAAAAGAAAATAAAAAAAAAATAACAGAACTATCATATATACAATCATTTATTATTGGTATGTTTCAAATATTTGCCTTAATACCAGGAACTTCTAGGGCAGGATGCATTATTACTGGAGCGAGATTATTTAAATTAAATAGAATAGAAGCTGCTAAACTCGGCCTTTTCACGGGAATTCCTAGTATAACTGGTGCCATAATGCTTGAAAGCAGTTGGCTAATATCAAACTATAAAAACTATGATATGCTAATTTTATTTTTAATTATATTTTTATCAGGAATATTTGCACTAATTTCAATACAACTACTATTAAAATGGCTTAAAAATAAAAGTTTTACTCCTTTCGTAATTTATAGAATAACTTTAGGTATATTTATCTTAATTTATATTAGTAACTAGTTTTATACCTTGATAAATACCTTTTACTACCAATTTGTAATGAAGTAGGATTAATACCTAAATGTTTAAAACCTCTAGATTTTGGCGGGACAATATTATTAACTTTAAGAAGTTTTAATTGGTCTAAAGTAATAGGAGCATTAGGAAATATAGAAGTAATAAAAGCTAATATTTTTGCATTAAAAAATGATAAATTGATATAAATTTTGTCTTTTCCTATATTTTTCATAATTAAATCTATAATTTCTCTAAAAGAAAAAATCTCAGGCCCTCCTAAACAATATATATTTCCTTCTAACTTTTTATTTAAGACTATTTTTTCTATTGCTTTTGCCACATCTAGAACATTAACAGGCTGAAATTTTGTGAGCCCTTGATTTATAATTGGAATAAATGGAGAAATTAAAGCCATTTTAGCAAATTTATTAGTAAAATCATCCTCGGCACCGTAGATAACACTTGGTCTTACAATTGTGACATTTTTAAAGATTGTTTTTATACATTTTTCAGCAGTAAACTTACTTTTAGCATAATTTGATTCAAGACTTCTATCTACAGATAAAGCAGAAACATGTACTAAAGACTTAATATTATATTTTTTGCAAGCCTTTGCGATATTTATGGCTCCATCTAAATGAATATTTTTAAAAGTTTGGTTTCTATATTCAGTCAAAATACCCACTAGGTTTATTACAACATCCGCCTTATCTGTAACACTATTTACACTTTCTGCATCGGATATATTACATCGCAATAATGAAACTTGACCTAATTTACCATTAACTAATAAATGTCTTGCTCTAGAAGGGCTGCGAACACACGCTTTAATTAAAAAATTATTTTTTGCTAATAATGCTACTACATATCTTCCTAAAAAACCTGAAGCACCAAAAACCACAACAGTTGGCAAATAATTATATTGAAAGCACATATTCCTATCCTTCATTATATATATATATATAATCTTTATTTTTTAAAGCTTTATTAAATATTTTACTTTCTTTGTTTTATTTATTCATTAGCCAAATAATTAAACATAATATAAGTTAATAATTAATAAAGGAGCATTTATGGATTCAAAAAATTTTACACTATACAAAGGCGACTTACCGGAGAATTTAAAATTTTCTGAAATTATTGCTATTGATACAGAAACTATGGGATTAGACTTCAAAAGAGATAGGCTTTGCTTAGTTCAAATTAGTAATGGTGACAATCATGCACATTTGGTTCAAATCATTGAAGGAAAAAAATGTCCAAATTTAATTAAACTATTAAAAAATGATAAAATTAAAAAAATTTTTCATTTTGCAAGATTTGATATTGCAGCTATTCAGAAAAATTTAAATATATATTGCGAAAATATATATTGTACTAAAATTGCCTCTAAATTAACTAGGACTTATACTGACAAACATGGTTTAAAAGAACTATGTAAAGAATTACTTAATATAGATATTTCAAAACAGCAACAAAGTTCAGACTGGGGAAATACAAATTTATCAGATAGCCAATTAAAATATGCTGCAAGTGATGTATTATATTTACATGATATAAAATTAAAATTAGATAAATTACTCAAAAGAGAAAACAGAGAACTTTTAGCCGAAAATATTTTTAAATTTTTAGGTACAAGATCCTATTTAGACCTTAATGGATGGGATCATCCGGATATTTTTGATCATTAAATTGGAATAAAAAATTGCCTTCAAAAGATAAATTAAACTCCATCAAAAATACTATCATTGAGCAAACGGAAGCTCTATCAAATATGATAAATGAAATGGATAATTCCATATTAAAAGCTATAAATTTACTTAATAAAAGAAAGGGCAAAATTATTATTACCGGTTTAGGCAAAAGTGGCCATATAGGACGAAAAATTAGCGCAACCTTATCTTCAACTGGATCTACTGCTATTTATATTAATTGTTCTGAAGCTAGTCATGGTGATTTAGGAATGATAGAAAAAAATGACGTGATAATAGCATTATCCAAATCTGGTGAAACTAAAGAAATGATTCCACTAATAAACTATGCTAAAACTTATAAAAATAAACTTATCGCCATCACTGCTATATCTAATAGTTTTTTATCAAAAAATGCACACGTCTCCTGTTTAATACCAAATATAAAAGAGTCCTGTCCTTTGAACTTGGCTCCTACTACATCTACTACAATGATGTTAGTTCTTGGAGATGCTATCGCGATAGAATTAATGAAAAGTAAAAAATTTAAAAAAGAAGATTTTAAAAAAAATCATCCAGGTGGAATGCTAGGTAAAAGCTTACTAGCCGTTGAAAATATAATGCATATAGGTAAAAATATACCATTGATTAATATTTCAGAAAAAATGAGTACAGCTCTATTAAAAATGACTTCCAATGGTTTTGGCTGTGTAGGAGTAGTAAGTAATGATAATGAGCTACAAGGAATCATAACTGACGGAGATTTACGAAGAAATATCAGTAAAAACTTTTTAAAATTACCCATTAAAACAGTTATGACTAAAAAACCACTTACTATAAATAGACAAAAAAGTGTAATGGATGCATTAGAAATAATGAACAGAAAAAAAATTACTGCTTTATTTATTACTGAGACTAATTCTAACAAGCCCTTAGGTATTCTTCATATTCATGATTGTCTTAAAATAGGATAAAAAATTGGAAAATAATTCATTTTATAAAACTTGGGACAAAAAAGCTAATCACCTTCAAAATAAAGACTTTATTAAAAGAAACTTATATGCATCTATATTAAGATACATACTACCTATAATTATCATAAGTATTTTTATAGTAATTATTCAATGGGTTAAAATAATTCCAGAATATGAAATTATTAATTTTGATAAAAAAAATAAAATTTATGAGCCTGATAATATATCTAAGGCAAAATTATTATTAAAAAATAAAAATAATAAACCAATTCTTGTTCAGGCATTAAATACTAAGAAGGATATTAATAATTCTAATATTATATTTTTTGACAAACCTAATGGTTATTATAGATTATCTGACGAAATAACTATTCGTTTTAACTCATCAGATGGTATATTATATATAGATCAGAACGAATTAAAATTAAATAAGGATGTTGAAATAACCTCTTCTTTAGGAACTAATTTAAAGACTACCAATATTATTTATGATATTGAAAATAGTGTTATTGCTGGTCAAGAAAATATAATTCTTATTGGAAATTGGGGTAAATTATTAGGTAAAGGGTTTACATATAAAATAGAGGAATCCCTAATTATACTCAATGGAAGACCTAAGTTAACATTTATAAATAATAAAGGTGTATTATAGTGAAAAAAAAATTTCTATTTTCAATATTATTTTCAATGTTAATTTATTCTACAGAAGCGAACGAATCATTGCCAGTTGATGTTGTTTCAGATTCCATGCAGTGGGATGATGAAAATAGAATAGCTTTTGCAATAGGTAATGCCGAAGCTATACAGGGTGAAAAAAAGCTTAGTGCTGATAAATTGATAGTACATTTAGATAAGAAAAAGAGTAACAATGAGGTAATTCTTATAGAAGCTATTGGAAATGTAATATTTGAAACAAAAGAAGAAATTGCATCAGGAGAGAAAGCAAAATATGATTTAGTAGAAAATAATATAATTATTCAAGATAATGTTAAACTTGAAAAAAATGATAATATAATGGTAGGGCAACTTTTAGAAATGGATCTAGAAACTGGTGTAAGTGAAATTAAAAGCAAAGAAGAGAATGATAGAGTTAAAGCAAGATTTTCATCTAATAAAGAGATAAAAGATAATGAATGACATTATAAACCCTAAACTAATTGTCAATAATGAAGGTTTAACCATTAATAGTGTTGGAAAGTCTTTTAAAAAAAGACCTATTGTAAGAGGTGTTTCACTAAAAATACAGAGAGGTGAAGCCGTAGGACTTTTAGGCCCAAATGGTGCTGGCAAAACTACATGCTTTTATATGATTAGTGGGCTAATTTCACCAGATTATGGAAAAATACACCTTGATGGAAAAGATATAACTGATTTACCTATTTATAAAAGAGCTAAATCGGGGATAGGTTATCTTCCGCAGGAAATATCTATATTTAGAGGCATGACCGTAGAGCAAAACATTCAGTCTATATTAGCATTAAATTCATCCAGTAGAATAGAGAAAGAAACAAGTTTAGAAGAACTCCTTGCAGAATTCTCACTAACACATTTAAGAAGAACTTCTAGCTTGGCTTTATCTGGGGGTGAAAGAAGAAAAGTTGAAATTGCTAGAGCTCTCGCTTCGCAACCCGCTTTTATTTTATTAGACGAACCTTTAGCAGGTATAGATCCTATAGCAATAGAAGAAATTAGAGAGTTAATTAAACATATTAAAGACAGAGGTGTAGGTGTTTTAATAACTGATCATAATGTTAAAGAAACTTTAGAACTAATTGACAGAGCATATATTATACATCAAGGAAAAGTTCTAATGACAGGTCGACCAGATGAAATAATTGCTGATGCAGATGTAAGAAAAGTCTATTTAGGCGACAAATTTAACGTATAAAGTCCTAAATATGGTTCAAATCAATTTAACGCCAAAACCCAATTTAAAAACAAAATTAAGAATTAATAGTAAGATTATTTTGTCTATAAAAATGCTGCAAATGTCTAATGAAGAATTGCAAAGTTTTATAAAACAAGAAGCAGAAAAAAACCCTTTAATAATTCTTAAAAAAAATAAATTATATAACAATGAGGTAAATTATAATGAAGGAAAAAAACAAAGTATTAAAGAGTGGTTATATCAACAAAGTTCCATTTTTTCTACAAGCCCTAAAACTGGAAAAATAATAGAAACATTTATAGAAAATTTAGATGATAGTGGATTTTGCCAAATCACCAGTGAAGAGGTTGCTAAAATTTCAAAAAATTCCTTAAAAAATACTAACAATATCCTAAAAAAACTTAAAGGCCTTGATCCTATTGGAATTTTTTCACAAAACTTAGAAGAGTTTTTAACCATACAACTAGAAAAAAAACATATTTATAATAACCATTATAAAACAATAATTAATAATCTAGATTTGGTGGCTACATATAATTTAAAAAAATTAAGTAATTTATGTAATTTAAGTAAAGAAGAAATCAAAACCCTTATAGAAAATATCACTAAATGCAATCCCCGACCATTAGATGCCATGACCAATAGCTCTGTTCAAATAATTAAAGCAGATATAATATTAGAAATAATAAATAAAAAACTTAAAATAACAATGAATAACAATGATCAATATGAAGTTTTACTCAATAAACAATATCTAAATAAAATTAGATTACAAGCCAAATTAAAACCTGGTGAAGAAAACCAGAAATTTATTAAAGATTATATCTCTCATACAAATTGGCTTAAAAATAACTTAAATAAAAGAAATAAAACTTTATTATTAGTTGCTAAAACAATAATAAATCATCAAAAGGAATATTTTTTTACTGGTGAGACAAAAATCCTTCCTTTAACACATAAAAATGTAAGTCAGCTTTTAAAAATTAATGAAAGCACTGTAAGTCGGTCAGTAAAAAATAAATATATTAAATTTAATAATAGTACTTTTCCTTTAAATTATTTTTTTAGCAGCAAAATCAAAAATTCAGACAATTCTGCTAAATCCATAAAAATGCAAATAAAAAATATTATAAATGAAAATGTCAATAGTAAAGTTAAACTTAGCGATCAAAAAATTACTAATTTATTGAATAAAAATGGTATTATGATATCAAGAAGAACTGTCACTAAATACAGAATAAGTGAAGCTATACCAAATTCTCAAATTAGATTAAGGAAATTAAAAAATTAGATGCTTTATAAAATTATCAAAGAATCACAAAATGTAGAAATAATAGATTTTTTACAAAAATCTAATACTATACTCTCACAAAATATTAATCATAAAAAACAATTATTTAATAACCTTGCGAGTTTGTGTAAAAATGAAATAAAGTTAAGTCAAAAAGAAATTATTGATTGTTTAAATAATAGAGAATTAATCGAAAATAGTGGCATTGGAAATGGAGTAGCTATTCCAAATATACAGAATTCTTATATAAAAAATATTCAAGGTATGTTTTTAAAACTCCTTAATCCTATTGATTACCAATCTATAGATAAAGAGCCAGTAGACTTGGTATTTTTTTTATTATCTCCCAAAAATATTGGATCCAACCACTTAAAGATTTTAGCTTTAATATCAAGAAAACTATCTAATAAAGAAATTAAAAGAAATATTCGTGGCACTTCAAATATAGAATCAATATATTCTATATTAACTATGTAATTTTAAAAACATTAAGGAAAAATTTATGCAAAACAAGAAAGACTTCAAAATAGCAGATATATCTCTTGCAGACTGGGGAAGAAAAGAAATAGAAATTGCAGAAACAGAAATGCCTGGATTAATGGCATTAAGGGAAGAATATAATAACAAAAAACCCTTAAAAGGTGCAAATATTATTGGTTGTCTACATATGACAATCCAGACAGCAGTTTTGATTGAAACTTTAGTAGCACTAGGAGCTAAATTAAGATGGTCTTCTTGTAACGTATTTTCTACTCAAGATCATGCTGCAGCAGCTATAGCAGCTAAAAATATACCTGTATTTGCATGGAAAGGAGAGACTGAAGAAGAGTTTTGGGAGTGTATTGAAAATACAATTTTAGGACCTAGCGATTGGAGTCCTAATTTAATTCTTGATGACGGTGGAGATCTTACAAAAATAATGCATGAAAAATATCAAAGTAAAATGACTAATATAAAGGGATTAAGTGAGGAAACTACTACTGGGGTTCATAGATTATATGAAATGGAAAAAAGTAAATCACTGCTAGTACCAGCAATTAATGTTAATGACTCAGTTACAAAATCTAAATTTGATAACCTTTACGGATGTAGAGAAAGTCTAGTAGACGGCATAAGAAGAGCTACAGATGTTATGATGTCAGGAAAAATTGCAGTAGTGGCAGGTTATGGAGATGTTGGAAAAGGATCTGCAGCATCTTTAAGAAATGCAGGAGCAAGAGTTTTAGTTACTGAAATTGATCCTATTTGNGCACTTCAAGCTGCAATGGAAGGATATGAAGTAGTTTCTATGGAAAAAGCTGCTAATATCGGGGATATTTTTGTAACAGCAACGGGAAACTGTGACGTAATTAATTTGGACCATATGAGAGATATGAAAGATCGTGCTATAGTCTGTAATATTGGCCATTTTGATTCAGAAATTGAGATTTCATCTTTACAAAATTATGAATGGGAAGAAATAAAACCACAAGTTGACCAAATTACCTTTCCTGATGGTAAAAAATTAATAGTTTTAGCAAAAGGAAGATTAGTAAATCTAGGATGTGCAACTGGCCATCCAAGCTTTGTAATGAGCGCTTCCTTTACCAATCAAGTTTTAGCACAAATTGAACTGTGGCAAAACTATGCTTCTTATGAAAATAAAGTTTATACGCTTCCAAAAGAATTAGATGAAAAAGTAGCCCATCTACATTTGAAAAAAGTAGGAGCAGAATTAACTAAATTAAATTCCAAACAAGCAAAATATTTAGGATTAAATTCTAATGGTCCCTTCAAACCATCACATTATAGATATTAAAATATTAATATGGAATTCTTTTTAAAAAATGAGAATGACACTATAAAACTTGGAAAAAAAATTGCTTATATATCTTCTATAGGAGATATTTTATGTTTAAAAGGTAAATTAGGAATAGGCAAAACCACATTAGCTAGAGCTATTATTCAAAGTCTTACAAATGTGGATAAGGTATTAAGTCCAACATATCCATTAATGATAAACTATCAATACAAAAATACCTATATATGGCACTTTGATTTGTATAGGCTTAAAAATGTAAATGAAATTTGGAATTTAGGATTTGAAGACGCTCTAAATGATGGCATTATTATAATAGAATGGCCAGAAATTATTGAAAATACCTTGCCAAAAAACAAAATAGTTGTTTCTTTATTTGAAATTGAACACAACCAGAGAAAAGCGATTTTACAAGCCAACAATAAGTCTTTAAATAAATTGAAAAAGTAAATTTAAAAAATGATCAGTTTAGCAAANAAATCACGTGAAAAAACTATTATTGNATTCTTAAAAAGTAATGATTTACATAAATATAAATTAAGAAAAATTAAACAAGATGCTTCATCTAGAAAGTATTATAGAATTGAAAGTAAAAATTTATTACTTATGGACTCTATTTCGAAAGAAAATAAGAATGAAGAATTTATAAAAATTTCTCAATACCTAAATAACTTTAATTTTTCAGCACCAAAAGTAATTTTAAAAAATCATAATAAAGGTTTATACATAATAGAAGACTTCGGCATGCTCACTTTTAGAAATGCTATTAAAAATAATATTGATGAAAAAACTCTTTATCTAAATGCTATACGAATGTTAGTAAAACTGCATAATTGTAACACCCTACCAAATGTACCAAAGTATAATTTCAATAGTTTATTAAAAGAATTAAACATATTTACTNANTGGTATTTTAAAGAAATAAACTATAAATTAAATGATAATGCTATCATTAAATGGAATGAGTTATGGAGAAAAGCACTAAAAAATATATATGAAAACAATAATATTTTGGTGCTAAGGGATTTTCATGCAGATAATTTATTTTGGTTGCCAAAAAAAAATAAATATCAAAAAATAGGTGTCATTGATTTTCAAGACGCAGTTATTGGAAATATTACCTATGATATTTCTTCTTTGTTAGAAGATGTTAGAAGAAAAGTGTCACCAAATACTAAAAAGGCAGCCTTAGAGGAGTTTATTAAGCTTAAAAATATTAATGATATAGATAGTTTCTATAAAAATTATTTCATAATTACTGCACAACGTAATGCTAAAATAGCAGGAATTTTTGTAAGACTCGCAAGAAGAGATAATAAAATTAAGTATTTAAANCTCGTAAACAATGCAATGAATATCTTTATTAGATCATTAATAAAAGCAAATCAAAATGAATTATTAGATTGGATTGATCTCAATGTTCCAACTAAAAAGTTAAATTTAATGGCTAATAAAAATGGTAAATAAAAATATAGATCAAGCAATAATTCTTGCGGCAGGTTATGGAAAAAGATTAAGACCTATTACACTTAAAACTCCAAAGCCATTAATTTTAATAAACAATAAACCTATTATTTTTTATTTATTAGAAGAACTTAGAAATAATNACATATTAAAATGTTTTATTAATGTTCATTATTTGCCTGATCAAATTATTAATTTTATAAAACAATATTCAAANCACTACAAATTAATGGAAATTAAGATAATAAACGAAAAGAACATTTTAGACACGGGCGGAGCAATTAAAAATATTGTAAAAAATTATAATGATAGGCCTTTTATTGTTATAAATGGTGATTCAATAATTATATCAAATAAAAATAAAGAAAGCCCNGTGAAAACTTTAATTAATAATTTCGATATTAACCAAATGGACTATTTATTGCTTCTGGATAACAATAAAAATTCTATAGGTTATAAAGGAAGGGGTGATTTTTATTTTATAAAAAATAAACTTCCATCAATTATTGACAGATCTATAAAACATAATATTGCATATACTGGCTGGCAAATAGTTAATCCCAAACCAATAACAAAAATTAACAAAAATAAATTCTCTCTTAACATATGCTATGATAAAGCAATTATAGATAAATNATTGTGGGGANNTTTAAACAATAATCAATGGTTACATATTGGAACTAAATCATCTTTAATAGAATCAGAAAGGTGGATTAAAAATAATATACTATGAACTATATATTTTATGATTTTGAAACTACAGGTAGAAACAGTAATTGGGACCAAATTTTACAAGTTGGTGCAATATTTACAGATACAAATTTTAATGAAATAGATAAAATTGAAGCCAGAACTTCTCTTAAAATAGGACAAATACCATATCCTAAAGCTATATTAGTTAATAAAAGTTCTATAAAAAGCCTAACACACTCTAATCTATCAAATTTTCAATTTATAAATTTAATTTATGAAAAATTTAAGTCTTGGGGCCCTGCCATTTATATTGGTTATAATTCAATAAGTTTTGATGAAGAGTTTTTAAGAAATTCATTATTTAAAAACTTGATAGACCCCTACCTTACAGTAACGAATGGTAATAAAAGGGCAGACCTATTAAGTATCTTAACCACCAATTATATATTAGAACCAGATATAATTAAAATACCAAAAAATGAAAAAAATAGACCAATTTTTAAATTAGATAAAGTNGCTCCAAACAACAAAATAATATTTAACGCTCACGATGCCATAGGAGATACTGAAGCAACAATAAAATTATCTAAAATCTTAAAAAATAAAAATCCTAATCTATGGCATTCCAGTTTATTATCAACTAAAAGAGAGGATGCGAACATACTTCTAGAAAAAGAAAAGATAAATTGTATAGCTGAAACATTTTACGGAAAAACTATACCATATATAGTTTCGTTATTATGTTATCATCCTGTTTATAAAACAGCTATATGTTTTGATTTAAAACATGATCCAAACGACTACATTAATTTAACAAAAGATACACTCAAACATTTTATCAACAAAAGCCCTAAAATATTAAGGACAGTCAAAACAAATAAAAGCCCCATAATATTAGATAAAAATTATATTTCTTCATTTAATGAATATGCTCATATATCTTATGAAGACTTAATACGTAGAGCTAATATAATTAATTCGAATAAAGAGTTTAAAAAAAATATAGAAAAAATATTATTCGATGAGGCAGAAGAAAAACAATCTAATATGCCACAAGATGACTTGTACTTTGAGGAAACCATATATAAATCATTCTCAACAAATTATGAAAAAATAGTGATGCAGGAATTTCATAATGCAGAATGGTCANAAAAATTAAAAATTGCTGATAAATTTAAAGAAAATAAAAATTATTATTTTGCTGAAAAAATCATTTTCGAAGAAAATCCTAGTATCTTATCCAAAGAGACATTTAATAAAATAAATAGAAGCATTGCTAAACAAATTTTTAGCACCAATAAAGAAAAATGGAATACAATTCCTAATGCATATAAAGAAATAGATGACTTGAGGGACGAATATGAAAATAGAGAAGATAAAAAGACTTTAATATTTTTGAATGAATTAAATTATTTGGTAGAAAATATTGAAAAAAAATTTGAAGACGCCTAATATAAAATTAAATAAAGGATACTAATAATGGCTACAATAAAAATTTCAGATGATACTTTTGAAAATGAAGTAATAACTAAAGGCAAACCAATTATAGTTGATTTTTGGGCAGAATGGTGTGGGCCTTGTAAACAAATAGGCCCTATACTAGAAGATCTTTCAGATGAATATAAAGAAAAAATTACTATTGGTAAGTTAGATGTTGATGAGAATCCGGAAATAGCTAGTAAATATCAAATTAGAGGCATACCTACTATGATGCTTTTTAATAACGGTACATTAATAGATACTAAAGTTGGAATNTCCTCAAAGAGTGACCTTNTTCAGTGGATAGATAACAATATTTAATTTCTATTAATTTTATATACTTCACCTGCTAAATATAACGATCCAAAGACTACAAAAATAGTTTTTTCCATATTTTTGATAGTTAAGATTGCATTAGTTAAAGAATTAAATTCAGCACTCTGCATATTTAAAGAAGAAGCAATTTTTGATAGTTTTTTTGTTGAGTAACTATTTTGATTTTCTTCTATAGGTACAAAAATTATTTTATTAATTTTATCTTTAAATTTTATTATCATATTTTCAGCATCTTTATTTTTTAAGAAACCACAAATCAATACGAAATTATCAAAATACTTTTTNGTTTTATAGGACCCTANCCAATCTGCAATAGCATTAGCTCCAGAAATATTATGNCCTCCATCAACCCANATTTCTGATGANCTATCAAGAATATCTCTAATATATCCAGTTTTTATTTCTTCTAGTCGGCCTGGCCATTTTGCTCTTAATATTCCTAAATTAATATTGTCAATAGTAACTTTAAAATTTTTAATACATAAAAANGCCATACTTGCAAGTGCTGCATTNATANTTTGATGNGAACCTTTCATTTTTGGTTTAGGAATTATTAGGGNTCTANTATGAAAATGTATATGAATTTTATTATCAAATTTTGAAAAATTCCAATCTCTTCTATTTAATAGTAATTTAGCATCAATTTTTTTTGCTTTTTTGATTAATACTTTTTCTACTGTTCTCTCTTGAGGTGCAGATATACAAAATACTTTTTCTTTCATAATACCTGCTTTTTCTCCTGCTATTGCTTCAATAGTATTTCCAAGAAATTCCATATGATCGTATGAAATTGTAGTTATAATAGTTAATAATGGTTTTAATATTACGTTAGTAGCATCTAATCTTCCTCCTAAGCCAGTTTCTATAATAGCGACATCAGCAGNCTTTTTTGACATCAAATAAAATGCTATCACTGTAAGCATTTCAAATTGAGTTATAGGGTTATCTTCATTAATTTTGGCACAATAGTTTAACGTTTCAATTAATTTTGTAATTGATACATATTTATTACTTATAATAATTCTTTCCTTAATACTCACTAAATGAGGAGACGTATAAATATGAACATTTTTATTATTTTGTTTAAAAATACTACTAATATAGGCTATTGTTGAACCTTTACCATTTGTTCCAGCTACATGAATAANAGGAGGCAAATTTAAATGAGGGTTACCTAATTTATTAAGTAAATTTAAGACTCTTTCCAAAGAAAGGTCAATAAATTTTGGGTAAGAAGCTGTAAAATTTTCTAGCTGTTTTATAAAAATTTTNTCTTTATTCANAACCTATGTACTTTTAACTTTTGTTTTATCAAGGTGGGTTAATAAACTTGCTATTTTTGCTTTTAAATTTTGACGAGGCACTACTTCATCTATCATACCATGATCTAATAAATACTCAGCTCTTTGGAAACCTTCTGGAAGTGTTTCTCTGACAGTGCTTTGAATTACACGTGGTCCCGCAAAACCTATTAAGGCCCCAGGCTCTGCAAAAGTTATATCTCCTAACATTGCAAATGATGCACTAACACCTCCNGTAGTAGGATCAGTCAAAATTACAATATAGGGNATTTTTTNCTCTTTCATTTTATTAACTGCTAATACTGTTTTAGGCAACTGCATAAGTGAGAATATTCCTTCTTGCATTCTAGCTCCGCCAGAAGAAGAAAACACTATAAAGGGAAAATTATTTTTAATAGCCTCTTCTGAGGCTGTAATAAAACCCTCACCTACAGCAGTTCCCATAGANCCTCCCATAAAATTAAAATCTAAGACTGCTACTACTGCCTTATTACCGCCTATATCTCCAGAAGCCACCATTATAGCATCATCTAATTTTGNTTTAATCTTACTTTCNTTTAATTTGTCTATATATTTCTTTTTATCCTTAAATTTTAAAGGATCTTTGATAGTATCAGGTATATTAATATTTTTTATTGTGCCTTTATCAATGATAGAATTAATTCTATCATTAGCATTCATTTTCATATGAAAATCACATGTAGGACACACATTCATAGTTTCTAATATATCTTTATGATAGATCATTGTGCCGCATCCAGGACACTTTACCCACAAATTACTCTTAACATCTACTTTTCTAATCAGTGCACTAATTTTTGGCTTTACAAAATTTGATAACCAACTCATTACTTGTTCCTCTAATTATACTTCATTTCTTAATGCTGCAGATAAGTCTTTTACTAAGTTAAGTGCATTTTCCACAATAAAATCTTCTCCTTTTGATGATTCTATACCTTCAAAAATCCTATCTATAATTGCAGATCCTACTACTACGCCATCTGAAATATTTGCTATATTTTTTACTTGATCTGGGGTTCTTATGCCAAAACCTACTGCTAGAGGAATACTGCATTTACTTTTGATAAAATCTATTTTTTTCTTAATATCTTGTAACTGCGGTGTTTTTGAACCTGTAATACCNGCTACTGATACATAATATAAAAATCCTGATGAATTAACCAATATTTTTTTTAAACGTTTTTCATCTGATGTAGGCGTAGCAAGCCTAATAAAATTAATACCATGTTTTTTAGCGGGAATACACACTTCATTATCCACTTCTGGAGGCAAATCAACTATTATTAATCCATCTACTCCAATCATACTTATATCTTTTAAAAACTTATCAACGCCATAACAGTATATTGGATTATAATATCCCATTAACANAATAGGAGTATCATTATTTTTATTTCTAAATTCCTTCACTAATTCAATAGTTTTAATTAAATTTTGTCCTGCCTCAATTGCTCGCAAATAAGACGCTTGAATACCTGGCCCATCTGCCATTGGATCAGTAAATGGCATTCCTATTTCAATAATATCNGCTCCTGCTTCGGGTAATTTTTTTATAAGATTTAGAGAAGTGGAATAATCNGGNTCCCCCGCTGTTACGAATGTAATCAANGCTTTTTTATTAATANTTTTCAAATCTAAAAATTTTTTTTCAATTCTATCAATCTTAGTCATTATAATTTGACTCCTAGGGCCTCAGCAACTGTAAAAACGTCCTTGTCTCCTCTTCCACACATATTCATAACTATAATATGATTTTTATTTAAAGTCGGAGCATATTCCATTATAAAACCTAATGCATGTGAAGGCTCCAAAGCTGGNAATATACCCTCATATTTTGCTGAAAATTGAAATGCCTTTAAAGCCTGTTCNTCTNCAATAGCAATATATTTTACTCTTTCTACATCCTTTAAATATGAATGTTCTGGACCAACTCCTGGATAATCTAAACCAGCTGAAATTGAATGAGCTTCTTTAATTTGCCCATCAGAATCATGTAATAAATAAGTTCTATTTCCATGCAAAATTCCAGGAGACCCCTTTGTAAGAGAAGCAGCATGCTCAGATGTATTGATTCCTTTACCNGCAGCTTCTACTCCATATAATTTTACNGATAAATCATCTAAAAAGGGATAAAATAATCCTAAGGCATTAGACCCTCCACCTATACATGCTACTAAGCTATCAGGTAACTTACCTTCTTGCTCAAAAATTTGTGTTTTTGTTTCCTCACCAATGATNGATTGAAAATCTCTTACTAACATAGGATACGGATGTGGTCCGGCAGCAGTTCCAATTATATAAAAAGTATCATCAACATTTGATACCCAATCTCTTAGAGCCTCATTCATTGCATCTTTCAAAGTTTTAGAACCAGACTCAACTGAAACTATATTTGCTCCTAATAATTTCATTCTGAATACATTTGGGGCCTGTCTTTCTATATCTCTTGAGCCCATATATATCGTACATGGAAATCCAAATAAAGCACACACTGTCGCAGTTGCAACACCATGCTGACCTGCACCAGTTTCCGCTATTATTCTGGTTTTATTCATTTTTTTAGCCAACAAAACTTGTCCTATACAATTATTAATTTTATGTGCTCCTGTATGGTTTAATTCATCTCTTTTAAAATAAACTTTTGCCCCTCCTAATTTTTCTGTAATTCTTGATGCAAAATATAAAGGAGATGGCCTACCAATATAATGTTTATACCAATACGCTAACTCATTTTTAAAAGAACTATCATTTTTAGCCTTATTATACTCNTCTTCTAATTCTAATATTAAAGGCATCAAAGTTTCAGCTACAAACCTTCCGCCATGTAAATCAAAAAAACCTTCTAAATCCGGTCCATTTTTATATGAATTTAATACTTTTTTCATTTCAATACCTGTATTCTAAATTTTTGTATTTAATACAAATTCTTTCATAAGTTTTTGACTTTTTTTTCCTAAACTATACTCTATACCAGATGAAACATCCACATACTTTGTTTTAGTAATCTCTATCGCTTTACTTATATTATTTAAATTCAAACCACCAGACAATATCCAAGGTTTTAACTTAGTTAGCCGCTTACTATTGTTTTTAATAATATGCCAATCAAAAGATTTCCCCGTACCCCCATTATATTTATTTTCACCATTAGTTTTAGTATCAAATAGAAACATATCACAGCAATCATTATATTTTTCAGCTTCTAAAATATCTTTTTGCTTAAAAATTGGAATAACTTTTATTATAGGTAAATTAAAATTATTTCTTATCTCTTTACACCTTGTTGGCGTCTCATTTCCATGCAGTTGAATTAAGTTAATTCCACATTTTACTCCCTTTTCAATGTAGTCATCTGAATGATTTAAAAAAACTCCTATAAAATTAATTTTTTTATTAAACTTATTTATAATATTTTTTGAATTTTCAAAACTTATATACCTAGGAGTATTTTTTACATAGATAAATCCTACATAATCTATATTTAATTTTAATGCTAATTCAACATCTTCAATTTTTTTTAAACCACAAAATTTTATTTTTGGAGAATTATTCATACTAAATTTCTGAACAAATTTTATCTAATGCAACTTTTGGATTTTNNTCATCAGTTATAGGTCTTCCTATAACTAAGAAATCAGCTCCATCTTTAATAGCTNTTGAGGGAGTAACAATTCTCTTCTGATCATTAACATTTCCACCTGAAGGTCTAATTCCTGGAGTAACTAATAATAAATCATCTTTTACATATTCTTTAATCATTTTTAATTCTTTAGCAGAACATACTAGACCATCCAATCTTGACCTAATAGCTAAATCAGCTAAGCGTTTAACTTGCTCTTCTACAGTTCCAGAAATTCCTAATGAAGAAAAATCATCTTCATCAATACTTGTTAACACTGAAACTCCTAAAATCATAGGTTTAGATATTTTAGCCTCTGAACATAATTTTTCCACAGTCTTTATAGATTCAGACAGCATATTAAATCCTCCTGATAAATGAACTGTAATCATATAAGGTTTAAGTTTTAAAATAGCTCTAATTGCGCCTATGACTGTATTTGGTATGTCATGAAATTTAAGATCTAAAAATATTTTTNCACCAGTTGCCGAAATAGCACTAATTCCTTGAGGCCCATTAGCACAAAAAAACTCTAATCCTAATTTTACAGCACCTACACCTCTAACTGATTCTGAAATATGTAAGGCCTGTTTTAAATTTATAGTATCTATAGCAACAATTATTTGTTTTTTATAATTACTCAAATTATTTCCTTTTATATTTTAAAAAATTAAATTTATTTTTTTAGTAATCTAAAAATATTACCTAAAAGAAACCCTATAGTAAAAACAATAATAACCATAAAATATAAAGGTACATCCACTCTTCTTTCTAATGGCCAAATTCCTAAAGAAACATAATCTGGATTAGCTAAAGAAAACAAAATAACAATTGCACAAAAAAATAAAAAAACAAATTTAGAAATAAAGCTTTTTAACATTCATATATCCTAAAAATTAGGAATTAATTAATTTATTTAAATCCTTCCCGGCCCTAAAATAAGGCATTAATTTACTACCCACTTGAATGCTATCACCTGTTTTGGGGTTTCTAGCTTTTCTAGGCAACCTAGACTTAACTGANANAGAGCCAAAACCACGCAATTCTATTCTCTTTCCTTCAGTTAAGGCATGTGTAATTTCTAAAAATACCAAATTAACTAATTTTTCTGTTTCATTAACAGTAAGATAAGAAAACTTTTTATTTATTTTTTCAATTAATTCACTTCTAAGCAAAACCTAACTCCATAAAAATTTATATTAGAATGGCAAAAGATTATAATTTATTCAATAAATAAAATTATCTATTTTGCATCATCTTTTTTATTTTTTGCTTTAGCTGTAGTTTTTTCCTTTTTATTTTTAGCAACCTTCTTATTTTCTTCCTTAGGCTTAATCTCTTTCTTGGTGCTAGCTTTAGTTTTCTTTTTTTGTTTTGCTGCGCCAGAATTTTCTTCATCAACTTTGCTTGCTTTTTCTTCTAAAGCCGCTCCTAATATATCTCCTAGAGAAGCTCCGGAATCAACCGACCCATAATCCTTCAAAGCTTGTTTTTCTTCTTCCACTTGAATTGATTTTATAGATAAATTAATTAATCTATTCTTATTATCAACTGATAATATCCTAGCATCTAACTTTTCAGAAACTGCAAAACGGTCTGTTCTTTGATCTGATCTTTCTTTTGCTAATTCTGATTTTTTTATAAAACCATTAACATTTTCAGACACTTCAACCTCTAAACCTTTNTCTGTAATTTCTTTAATAACGCAAGTAACTANATTNCCTTTAGATAAGATATTNTTATTAGCCATTGGGTCTTCCGTTAATTGTTTTATTCCAAGGCTTACTCTTTCTTTTTCAATATCAATTTCTAATAATTTAGCTTTTATTAAATCTCCTTTTTTATATGAAGAAATAATATCTTCACCACTGGAATTCCAATCTAAATCAGATAGATGAATAAGACCATCCATCTCCCCAGGCAAACCAATAAATAAACCAAATTCAGTAATTGATTTTACTTCACCCTCAACGATTTCTCCAATCTTATAATTTTCTTGTAAATCTAACCATGGATTAGGCTTACATTGTTTCATTCCTAAACTTATTCTTCTTTTTTCTGAATCCATTTCTAATATCATAACTTCAACTTCTTCGGATGTNGAAACAATTTTACCTGGTTGCATATTTTTTTTAGTCCAACTCATTTCTGAAACNTGCACTAAACCCTCAATTCCAGAATCAAGCTCAACAAATGCACCGTAATCAGTAATATTAGTTACTCTTCCAGTAAACTTATCATTAACTTTAAACTTATCTTTAGCCATNTCCCAAGGATCTTCTTCCAGCTGCTTCATTCCCAAACTAATTCTCTGAGTTTCCTGATTAAACTTTATAANCTGTACTTTGACTTTTTGACCAATAGTTAANGCTTCACTAGGATGATTTATTCTTTTCCATGAAATGTCTGTTACATGCAATAACCCATCAACTTCTCCCAAATCTACAAAAGCTCCATAATCCGTAACATTTTTTATTATGCCTTCTATGATCTGTCCTTCTTGCATTGTAGAAACTAATTCTGCTTTAGCTTCATTTCTATTTTCTTCAAGAACAGACCTTCTCGAGACAACTATATTNCCTCTTCTTTTATCCATTTTTAAAATATGAAATAATTGAGTACTACCAACTAAATGTTGAGAATCTCTAGTGGGTCTTACATCTACTTGACTTCCTGGTAAAAAAGCTATTGCTCCTTCTAAGTCAACCGAGAACCCGCCTTTAACTCTTCCAAAGATAGTTCCAGAAACTTTAACTTTATCATCTGTTGCTTTTTCTAAAATTTTCCAAGTTTCTTCACGTCTTGCTTTTTCTCGAGATAAAACAGCTTCACCATTTTTATTCTCAATTTTTTCAAGATAAACATCAACGCTATCTCCAACCTCTGGCAAGTTTTTACTATCTTTACTTTGAAATTCTCTAATATGTATTCTTCCTTCAGCTTTGTAACCTACATCAATTATAACCATATCATTTTCAATTGANATTATTTTACCNGTAACAACTTTACCTTCAATCATATCTTGAGAATCAACATGTTTTGCAAATAAATCTGCAAATGATTCTTCTTTTATATTTTGCTGTTCTTCATTCATAATAAATTTACCTTTATAAAACTTTTAGATGCTCCAAAATTATAAATTTTGGGTTAACGCTTCCCACACTAAAGCCAAATAACTAANTGAATTAAACCGCCAAAAAAATCTAGTTCAAATAATTCTCTATATACTTTTTTGCTGATGAAAATACCTCATCAACACTTAAGTTTGTGGTGTCTAGTAAAATTGCATCTGAAGCTGGAATTAAAGGTGAATGTTTTCTTTGGCTATCACGCTCATCCCGACTTCTTAAATCTTTCAAGACATTGCGTTTTATAGTACTTTGTCCTAAAGAAATCAACTCTTTCCATCTTCTTTCTGCTCTAGTTTCTACATTAGCATCTACAAAAAACTTTAAATTGGCTTCAGGTAACACCACCGTTCCTATATCTCTGCCATCTAATACAACACCTTTTTTATTATGATGTTTTTTAAAAGCAAACTCTTTCTGATATTGTAATAAGATATCTCTAAGCTCTTTATAACCTGCAATAANAGAAGCCATTTTTCCGACTTCATCGCTTTTCAAGGTTGGTAGTTTAAGAGAAATGTCTTCAAAATTAAAATTAGTAAATCGATTTTTTACTTCATTAATATCATTAGAATTTATTTTATCTTTAATAATAATATAAGCTACCAATCGATATAATTTGCCAGTATCTAAATACGCAAATTCAAACTCTTTTGAAATACGTTTTGCTAATGTTCCTTTACCAGAAGCCGCTGTTCCGTCAATAGCAATAATTAAATTATTCTTCATATTTTACTTTTTAACTTNAACATTTAAACCAATATATCTCATTTGATCATAAAAATTCGGATAAGAGGTTATAATAGAGTTACATCCTACAACTTCTATAGGCTTTTTAGATATAGTTCCTAAAATAATAAATGCCATCGCAATTCTATGATCATACTTACAATCAATGGTAACGCCTCCTTTTATCTTATTTCTATTTCCATGGATTATAATATCATCATTTTTGCTTGTTGTTAAAACACCACATTTGTTTAAACCTTCTATAATGGCTTCAAATCTATCACTTTCTTTATGCCTTAATTCAGACAAACCGCGAAANACACTCTTACCTGTTGCAGTTGCTGCAGCTATTGCTAAAATAGGATACTCATCTATCATTTTAGATGAAAAGCTTTTATTTAGCTTAAGCGGTTTTAATTTAGAATANGATANATTTATATCCGATATAGGTTCATTAAACTCATTTATTCTTATATTTTCTTTTTTAATATCAGCGCCCATTAATTCTAATGCATCTAATATTCCTATTCTATATATGTTAATTCCAACATTTAATATTCTAATTTTAGAATTAGGAATAATTGAAGCTGCTACAATAGNAAAAGCAGCGGAAGANATATCGCCAGGTANNTTAACCTGTTTAGCCATTAAAATATTACCCCCTTCAATTAGGACTCTGTTTACACCCGAAGAAGTGCTATTAAATTTTATCTTTGCCCCAAAATATTTAAGTAAATTTTCCGAATGNTTTCGAGAAGTATAAGGCTCTATAATTTCTGTAATTCCCATTGTATTTAATCCAGCTAATAAAATTGAAGTTTTAATTTGAGCTGATGATACAGGCAATTTATACTTAATAGGTATAAGTTTTGAGTTACCTTTAATAGTTATTGGTAATTTATTATTTGAGGTAATAAAATTAACTCCCATGGATGTTAGAGGCTCTACTATCCTATCCATTGGTCTTTTAATTAATGACTGATCTCCCGTTAAGTTTACAGTTATGTTGTTGCTAGATAATGCCCCCATTAATATTCTAACTAAAGTTCCACTATTGCCACAATCTATTTTCTTTGTTGGTTCTTCAAACCCCGTTAATCCTACTCCTTGAATCAACCAATTTTTTCTACTCTTAGTAATTTTTACCCCTAATGATTTAAGTGCTCTTACCATATTTAAAACATCATCAGATTCTAATAAATTTGATATTTTACTTAAACCTATTGATAATGAAGAAAATAATAATGCNCTATGAGATATTGATTTATCAGAAGGAGCAGCTATTTCTCCTNTTATNTTATTAGTCTTAAATGATATAAGATGATTTAAATTATTTATTTTTTTNGCCATATTTNTTTACTTTGATATAAAAAAATTACAAAATAATATATTATTTTAAATTCTTTTTTGACATCTATAGAATAAAATGGCAAATGCATTCTGAATTTATTATAATTTAATGGAGTATTGTTTATGANTAAAGATAAGTTAGGCAATAAACATTTGTGTTCAAATTGTGGAATAAAATTCTTTGACTTAAAAAAAGAAATACCCGAATGCCCTAATTGTGGAACACAAGTTATAATTAGAACAAAACCTAGATTAGGAAGACCTCCTCTAAATAAAAATAAAGCAAAAGATGAAGTAAATCCTAAAAAAGAAGAGTCAATAAATAAAAATGTAATAATTGAAGAAGATGAAATTGAAATAACCGATAATTTGGATGACATCATATCTATTGAAGATATAGAGACTGAAGATGAAACTTCTGAAACAAATGAAGATATAAATTTAATTTCTAATGAAAACAGTGAAGAAGGCATTTCTGATATCACTGAAATAAATATAAATGATGAAAATACAGAAAATTAGATACTATTAGGGGCCGTAGCTCAGTTGGGAGAGCGCATGGCTGGCAGTCATGAGGTCAGGGGTTCGACCCCCCTCGGCTCCACCAATAGATATGCATTTTGTGCATATCTAATTCAACACTTTAATGTTTGATTTATATACTAATAATTAAATATTTATGATAGTGTCAAAAAAATTTTTTATGGAGAATTTAATGAAGCTTAAAAAGCTAACNNTAATATTTTTAAGTATAATCTCATTGTCTATATTGAGCATTGTCGGCATTGAATGGTGGAATACTAATAAAACAATANTTTCNACAGATAATGCTTATGTTAGATCTTCAATAACAACTATTTCTGCAAGAGTATCTAGCTATGTAACTGAAGTACCAGCTGTAACCCATTCATATGTGAAAAAAGACCAATTACTAGCGATATTAGATGCAGAACCTTTTGAAAATAAGGTTAATGCACTGAGCGCTGCAGTGGAAGCTGCTAAAGCTAAAATAGAAGCAGAATCTGCTTTAATTGAAGCAGCAAATGCTAAAATAAATACTATAAATTCTTCATTTGAAAATATAGAAGCTAATGTAACTTTAGTTGAAAGTGAAATNAAAATATACAACTCAAAAGCAAAAGCATTGTCTAGCGAACTAGAATTAGCCAAACAAAACCTAAATAGAATGGAAAAATTATNTGAAAAAAAATCTATTTCNAAAGCCAAATTAGATGAAGCTATCACAAAAGTTAAATCTACGTCTCATAATTTAGACTCTGCTATTGCAAAAACTAATTCTATAAAAAATAAACTCAATGTTTTATCTACAGAAAAATCAAAAATTATTTCATTAAANAATGAATCTATAGCTGATGCCAAAAAAACAGAAGCTGATTTAAAAAAATCATTAGCTAATCTCAAAAANTCAGAAGCTCANCTNGCAGANGCAATTGTAGATTTAAAATCTACGAAAATTTANTCTCCTATAAATGGTGTGGTTGCAAATAGAATAGCTGAGCCTGGTATATACGTGGAAGATGGCTGGCCACTTATGGCTATAGTGCCAACACACGATATATGGATAATGGCAAACTATAAAGAAACACAAGTAGAAGATATAAAAGTAGGACAAAAAGTAAAATTATCTTTTGATGCTTTTGCAGATGACCCCATAATAGGTCAAGTTCATTCTATATCACCTGCTTCTTCAGCATCATTTAGTTTGTTACCTCCCCAAAATGCATCAGGAAACTTCGTTAAAGTAGTACAAAGAGTGCCCGTAAAAATTACTTTTGATATACCTGAAAAACTTTTTGGAAGAATAGTACCAGGACTTTCCGTAATAGTTTCTATTGATACTAAATCAGATCCTGATTTAAAATTATCAGACAAAAACTTTTAGTAAATTACTAATTTTAGTTTAATATTTTTTTATAAAAATTTAAATTAGGGACTAGTATAATTTTTCATTTTACAAAAAGATCAAAAAATAAATTAGCTTTTTGGTTAATGACAATTGGNATGTTCTTTAGTCTTATCAGTGTACAAAATATAGGGGCAGCCTATAGACATATACAAGGAGGNTTAGGAGCAGCTCCCGACCAAGTAAGTTGGGTAGTAACTTCTTTTTTAATTGCTGAGGTAATTATGTTACCGTTATCAGGNTGGCTTAGTAGAGCAATGTCTATTAAAACTTTCTTTTTTATGTGTTCTATAGGTTTTACTATAGCTTCTATATTTTGCGGTTTAGCTTGGTCAATAGAATCAATGATATTCTTTAGGGTTTTTCAAGGTTTCTTTGGAGGAGGTATGATGCCTGCAATGTTCTCCGTTATGTTCACACTATANCCTCAAAAAGAGCAACAAATAGTAGCAATTTTTACTGGTGTAATTGCTACTTGTGCAGCTGCATTAGGACCACATATGGGAGGTTGGATAAGTGATGAATTAGGATGGAGATTCGTATTTTTTATAACTATACCTTTTTCATTCNTTATTGGGATTGCCGTTTATAAATTAGCTGATTTTGAAGATAAAGAGTATCTATGGAATAAAATTGATTTTATAGGTATAATTTTAGCGGCTTTATTTTTAGGAACAGGACTAGCAATCTTAGAAGAAGGAAGAAGAGAATACTGGTTTGAATCTAATTTAATCTGCATATTNTTTGTAATATTTATATTAAGCTTCATACTTTTTNTAATAAGAGAATTAACTACCAAAAACCCTATAGTTGATATAAGAGTCTTTATAAATAAAAATTTTCTTATTTGCTCTATTTTAGTTTTTATATGGGGTTTTATTATATTTGCTAGTCAATATATTTTACCTGTCTANATAGCTAGAGTTAGAGAGTTAGACGGNACCACAGTAGCTTCCATGGTTTACATTATGGGTTTTGCNCAAGTTGCTTCTGGTTTTCTAGCATTAATATTATTTAAATTTTTTAATAGAAGAACTGTTGCTTTTTTTGGNTTTATAATGTTAGGNCTGGGCACTTGGNTACAAGGATTCATGATTTCAGAAATAGGCTCTTATGAAATTATTATTCCTCAATTAATAAGAGGGCTTTCAGCTCAACTAATTTTCTTACCTCTTGTACTATTAGCATTAGGAAATTTAGAAGAAAAAAGAATTAAAAATGCAAGTGGACTTTTTTCACTTATGAGTCGATTAGGTTCTGCTATAGGTATAGCCTTATCAAATACTATTTTTGAATATAAAATATCAGAAAGTTACGATCATTTATCAAATCTCTCATCTCAAGCAATAAGCAAATCTGAGTTAATACTCAACAAAATCAAATACCTAATTCCTCATAACTTAGACAACTCTCCTGAAAATATTAAAATGTTTATGCAAATAATTTATAAAATAGCTACCAATGAATCTAGCGCAATAGCTTTTAATCAAATTATGTTATCTATGGGTATACTTGCATTATTTTCTGCCCCTCTAATATATTTAGTAAGAGGAATAAAAAACAAATAAAAAAAAAGCCGGCAAAAGCCAGCTTTTTTTTAACAAAAATTAAAACTATTAAATTTCTGCGCAAGCATAACAGTTAATTTCTAATCCTACTGCTACTTCTTTAACTATTGGTGATTTCCACATAATAAGTTCCTTTATTCTTAAATTTAAAAACTACTCATATAAACATTTNTNANTAAAATTATAAACCTATAAGTGAAATTGATAAATCCTATAGTAAATTNTTNACTATTCTAACGACTCTAAAACAGGGGGCACATCAAATATNTTGGGTAATTTTATACTTTTACCTGTCTTTTCTAAATATTCTATAAACGACTTATATGGCTCAACTCTTACATATTGTGTAGGAATCAGTGATACAATACTTCTAACTGGCAAATTAGTCTTATACAGATTCACATCAAAATCTAGTTTTTCTCCTCCTAATCTTGCCGCTAAAGCTGGGACTAGTGCTACACCTCTTCCAGATTGAACCATGGATAAGGCCACTTCATAGGTTCTGGTTTTAGCAAATACTTTGGAATTAGGTAAAACACTAGCATACCATTCCTCAATCCTTTTTTTATGCTGATTACCAAATTCAAATTGTATAAAGTTATTCAAGGTGTCTTTATGTTTAAACTTTTCTAAATCTTTTAAATTTTTAATCTTATCTAAATAAATATTTTTTGGAACTGCAAGTACATATGGATCTTCAAATAAATGTGTCTTCTTGAATGAAACTATACTTTTAGCAATTGAATCTTCTGCTAAAATNGCTACTGACAATTGTCTTCCATATAATAAATCTATAGCCTCAGCTGGTGCAACTTCCAAAATGTTTAGTTCTATATCAGGAAATTTTTCATACAAATGCCCGGCTGCTCTAGGAAGTAAATTTCTTGCAACTGATGATAATAAACCAACTGAAATAAGTCCTTTTTGACCAGAACCAAACTGTCTCAAACCTACCATAGTTTCTTCCACACCAGAAAGAGTTATTTCAGCTCGTCTTTGAAGATAAACTCCTGCTTCCGTTAAACTCATTTTANTTCTGCCTCTTTTAAAAAGTAGAGANCCTACTTCGTCTTCTAACTTAGAAATTTGCTGAGATAAAGATGGCTGAGCTAATCCCAATATCTTNCTAGCTTTTGTAAAAGAAGAAGCTTGCGCTACTGTCCAGAAAATTTTCAACTGGTGGAGAGTTATTCCTATTGTTTCATTCTTCATTACTAATGTCTCCAAAAAATATCTTCATACTATATCAAAAAATAAAAAAAATGATGACTTATTTTAAAAATAATAATAAGTATAAGCGCTAATTAAATATTTATACCACTTTTAAGGAAAAATAGATTGAAAAAAAATAATTTAGGTAATACTGATATTATGGTCTCAGANATATGTCTTGGAACAATGACATGGGGTCAACAAAATTCAGAAAAAGATGCACACAACCAGCTTAGCTATGCTATGGATAATGGAATAAACTTTATAGATACTGCTGAAATGTATTCAGTACCTCCTAAACAAGAAACTTATGGATTAACAGAAAAATATATAGGAACATGGCTTAAGAACCAAGATAGAGAAAATATAATAATCGCAACAAAAATAGCTGGAAGAACTTCAAATGTTCCTTCTGGACCCCCAGGGTTAGACTGGATTAGAAATGGTCCAAGATTGAGTAAAGAGCATATTTTTGAAGCTATAAAAAATAGTCTTAAAAGATTACAAACTGATTATATTGATTTATATCAACTACACTGGCCTGAAAGAAATGTAAATAATTTTGGAATGTTAGGCTATAAACATAACCCTAGAGAGGATGACATCAAAATTGAATCTACTTTAGAGGCATTATCCGAAGCTGTAGATAAAAAACTTATAAGGTACATAGGTCTTTCCAATGAAACACCTTGGGGTGTAATGAAATTTTTATCTGCTTCAGAAAAATTTAATTTACCTAGAGTNGTTTCTATNCAAAATCCATACAGCCTTTTGAATAGATCTTTTGAAGCAGGCTTATCAGAAATAGCTATAAATGAAAAGGTAGGATTACTACCTTACTCNCCTCTNGCTGGAGGAGTATTAACAGGAAAATACTTAAANGGAAAAATGCCACAAGATTCTAGAATGGCATTATTTGAAAGAATGAGAAGTAGGTACACTGGAGCNCATGCAGAAAAAGCAGTTATAGAATATAAAAAAATTGCGGACAAGTATGGTTTAAATTTAACACAAATGTCTATAAATTTTGTTACTAAACGTGACTTCGTAACTTCTAATATTATTGGAGCTACTTCTCTAGATCAGCTTAAAGAAAATATTTCATCAATAAATTGTACTTTAAAAGAAGAATTAATGGATGATATAGAAAAAGTTCACAAAATTTTTACATATCCATGCCCATAAAATAAAAATTTATTTTTGATTATAGATATCCGATAAATGAGATGCTACGGCTTCTTTATCTAATACTTCATCACGCAAACCTTTAAAATCTGCTAATTTTCCTCTTCTATTTACGCCCCATTTATATTGTTCTGGCCACATAGAAAATTCAGGATCAGCTTTCAAAGCTTGAGCTGCATGAAGTGCCCAAAATGGATTATACATCAATTCTCTACCTACAGCTATCAAGTCTGCTTTATTTTCTTGTAAAATCTGCTCAGCTTGATGAGGGTCAACGATTACTCCCACAGCCATAGTTTTTATTCCAGCTTCACTTTTTACTTTTTCCGCATATGGAACTTGAAAACCAGGCCCCCTATCCATATTCGTTTTCAGAGGCTTACCCTTATTATTAACTCTAAATAATGGGGCACCAGATATTCCTCCAGCAGAGCAATCAACCACATCTACACCATGCTCTTCTAATTTCTTTGATAAAATTACAGAATCATCTATCTCCCATCCATTTTCTAATCCATCAACAGCAGAAATTCTGCAAAATAAAGGCATGTTTTCTGGAATAACATCTCTTACTGCATCAACAACTTGCAGTAAAAATTTCATTCTTCCGTATATATCACCACCATATTCATCATTTCTTTTATTAGCTAAAGGCGATAAAAAACTATGTAATAAATATCCATGGGCTGAATGAATTTCAATAACTTTAAATCCTGCTTTTACTGCCCTCCTAGCAGCATTAGCAAAAGCAGAAATAACTTCACCTATATCCTTTTTATCCATAGCCTTTGGTATTACCCATCCTTCAGCAACAGGAATATCAGAGGGTCCTATTATTTCCCAAGCTGGGTTTCCTGCTTTAGCATCATCTTCATCCAAAGGAAGTCCTCCATTCCAAGGAGTCTTTGTGCCAGCTTTTCTTCCAGCGTGCGCTAACTGAAAGCCAGGCACACAACCCATTCTTTCAATAAAAGAAGTAATAGGTTTTAAAGCATCCGCTTGTTCATCTGTCCAAATTCCTAAACAACCTGGTGTAATTCTTCCTCTGGCTTCAACTGCTGTTGCTTCAGCGAAAATTAAACCAGTTTTTCCTCTTGCAAATGTGCTCAAATGCGCAAATTGCCAATCTGAAGCCACTCCATGATTAGCTGAATACATGCAAAGAGGAGATAAAACTACTCTATTTGGTATAGTTACTCCTCTAATTTTTATTGAACTAAAAAGTTTAATTTCTGACATAATTTTCTCCATTTTAAAAATTTATTATAATCAAGAAATTTTATAATTTAAATAATTATTAAAAATAAATTTTAATGAGCTTCATCCCAATTATTACCTACTCCACATTCCACCTCTAAAGGAACTTTCATATTAAAAGAAGGCTTTGGTGCATTTATCATTATGTTTTTAACAAAAGGTATTAACTTATCTACTTGTTTTTCATCACATTCAAATACTAATTCATCATGAACTTGAAGAATTAATTTTGCATCTAAAGAATTATTAGATAATTCATTAAAAACATTTAGCATTGATCTCTTTATTATGTCAGCAGCTGCCCCTTGAATAGGTGCATTTATAGCTTGCCTTTCTGAACCTGCTCTTCTCATTGGGTTTTTGTCATTTATACCAGGAATGAAACATTTTCTTCCAAAAATAGTTTCTACATATCCATTTTTTCTAGCAAAGTTATGCGTATCATCCATATATTTTTTAATACCTGGATACTGAGAAAAATAAGAATCAATATATTGTTTAGCATCTGTTCTAGAAATATTTAATTGCTTAGCTAGACCGAATGCACTTTGTCCATAAATAATTCCAAAATTAATGGCCTTAGCATTACGCCTCATATCTGTGGTTACATCTTCTTGTTTAATTTGAAAAACTTGCGAAGCTGTTAATCTATGAATATCAGTACCTTCTTTAAATGCCTGTATTAAACTTTCAATATTAGCTACTTCAGCTAAAACCCTCAATTCTATCTGAGAATAATCAAATGCCACAATTTTTTTATTATTTGAAGCAATAAAAGCTTTTCTGATTGCTCTTCCGTCATCCGTCTTAATAGGAATATTTTGAAGATTAGGATTACTAGAAGAGAACCTACCTGTCATAGCCCCAGTCATCTGAAAATTAGTGTGTACCCTATTAGACTTAAGATTAATTTGATTAACTAATGCCTCACTATATGTACTTTTTAATTTTTGTAGTGCTCTCCATTCTAAAATTATCTGACAAAGTTCATTTCCTTCATTGCTCAACTTTTCTAAAACTTCCGCAGAAGTAGAGTATAATCCTGATTTACCTTTTTTGCCTCCTTTTAATCCTAATTTAGAAAATAATATTTCTCCTAGCTGTTTTGGAGATGAAATATTAAATTCTTCGCCAGATAAGTCATAAACTTTATCTTGAAGAGGCTCCATTTTATTAGAAAATAATTCAGTAAGTTTATTTAAATAATGTGCATCAATACCTACACCATTTCTCTCCATAACAGACACTACTTTGGGTAAATTTCTTTCAATTACCTCATAAAAAGTTACCATTTGTTCTTCATGTAATCTTTTTCTAAAATACATATACAGCCTAAAAGTTATATCAGCATCTTGAGCTGCATATTCTTTTGCTTTATCCATTGAAACATAATCAAATGTTAACTGATCTTTACCCTTACCTGTTACATCAGAATAACTTATTGTATCAATATTTAAATGGTTTTTGGCCAGCGCATCCATACCATGTCCTAGATGCTTTCCAGCATCCAAACAAAAAGACATAAGCATAGTGTCATGAATCGGATGTATATTTATATTCGCTGTATTATATAATATATTTAAATCATACTTAATATTTTGGCCTACTTTTATAATACTAGGGTCTTCTAATATAGGTTTTAAAAAATTAATAATTTTATCTAAAGAAATCTGCTCTTTGATTTTTATAACTTTATCATGTTCTTTTACTTTGTGATTAATAGGTATATAAATAGCATCTCCAACATCAACTGCTAAAGATATGCCTACCAATTCCGCTGACATAGCATTTATAGAAGTTGTTTCAGTGTCAATAGCAACAATACCAGTCTTATATATTTTTTCTAACCAATGTTCTAACTCTATAGGACTAGTGATCAAGCGATAATTATTTTCTACTTTAACTTTTTTAACTTCATTTTTATTATCATTCGGCAAAACTACATACGCAGAATTATTATGATTAAAATCTTCTTTGTTAGGCAACCTACTTATTAAGCTGTTAAAACCCTGTTCAATAAGAAAATTTTTTAACTTGTCTATGTCAATATCTTTTCTATAAAATGTCTCAAAACTATCTATATCATTAACATTGATATCTAAAGTAACTAATTTCATACTCACTCTTGCTAAATCTGCAAAAGCCAATAAATTTTCTCTTCTTTTGGGTTGTTTAATTTCTTCTGCCCTTTTTAATAAAGATTCTAAATTTCCATATTGATTGATCAGCTCTGCTGCTGTTTTAATTCCGATACCAGGAACTCCAGGAATATTATCTGTACTATCTCCAGCAAGCGCTTGAACATCAACAACTTTATCAGGATAAACACCAAACTTTTTAAATACTTCTTCTCTTCCTATATTTGTCATTTTCATAGGGTCTATCATTTTAATTTTGTCATTTACCAATTGCATCAGATCTTTATCAGAAGAAATAATATCTACAGTCCAGCCTACGCTTTCTGCTCTTTTTGCATAAGTTGCAATAATATCATCCGCTTCATATCCTTTTAGTTCTATATATGGAATGTTAAATGCACGTGTAGCCTCTCTTATTAATGAAAACTGAGGAATTAAGTCCTCCGGAGCATCAGACCTATTAGCTTTATAATTAGCATATATTTGATTTCTAAATGATTTAGAAGCTGTATCAAAAATAACAGCCAAATTATCTGTCTTAGTTTCAGCAATTAATCTCCAAATCATATTACAATAACCCATTACTGCATTTATTGGAGTGCCATCTTTCCTTGTAAGCGGAGGTAATGCATAATAAGCTCTAAAAATAAAACCTGAACCATCTACAAGAGTAAGGGACTTATTTTTATTATTTATTTCAGAATTCATATTTTTACCTAATTAACAATTTATTATAATTGTAATTTGTATAAATTTCATTATTTAGTTTTAAAATTATCTTGCATCTAGAAATAAATAATGCCATCAGCTAATTATGTTACTTAAAAATAAAATTTCTAACAAACTTTCTTTTATCTATTTTTCTATATTTTTAGTAATAGGCATAAATGCTCCTTTTTGGCCTTTATGGCTCTCCTACAAAGGATTTGATTCACGCAACATAGCAATAATTTTATCTTTATCCGTATTTGTTAAACTTTTTTCAAATCCTTTCTTTGCAGGAATTGGAGATAAATATGGTGACAGAAGGCTTCCAATGTTTTTTCTATCCATTGCGGCAATATTTTTATTGTGTTCTTTAAACTTTATAGATTCACTTTTTACTTTATCAGTGATTGCCGTAATAAGTTGGGCTTTATTTGCTCCTTTAATGCCTTTAACAGAAAGTCTAACGACAACGGCAATTAAAATATATAAATTCGATTATGGCAAAACCCGATTATGGGGTTCAATATCATTTATTCTAGCCTCATTCTTAGTAGGAATATATGTAAATAACAAAGGTATTTCATACATTCCAATTTTAATGACTTGTGGAGCTATCTTTGTATTTTTATCAATATGTTTAGTACCAAAAATTAAGTCTTTACCTTCAAGACACAATATTAGCATATTTGGGTTACTAAAAAATAGAAGTTTTCTTCCTTTTTTATTAGCTTGCGGCGCAATTCAAAGCAGTCATGGAATATACTATGCTTTTTCTTCAATATATTGGAAAAGTATTGGAATAAATGAAGCTATTATTGGCATGCTTTGGGCAGAAGCAGTAATTTTTGAAATAATTTTACTTGCTTTATTTTTTAAAGTGAAAAACTTATTTAATTCAAAAATATTTATTATTATAGCTGGAATTATTGCCACAATTAGGTGGATTTTAATGGTACATGCAGATAACATTTTATATATATCTATAATACAAATTCTGCACGCTTTTACTTTTGGTTTAACTCATATTGCTGCTATACACTTTATATCTGAAGTAATGCCAAATAGGGCTCAAGCTAAATGTCAAGCATTGTATTCCGCAATTGCTATGGGAGCGTTATTATCTATTACAATAGCTATATCTGGAGATCTTTATCAAATATTATATAATAAAGCATTTTATACTTCTGCTTTTTTAGCATTAGTTGGTACAATAATAGCTTATTATTTTATAAAAATAAAAAAATCTTAGTGAAATTTTTTATGTAAAGTAAAAACTTGTCCACAGTAAGGACATGAAACAGATTGATCATTTTCACTAATTACCAAATATACTCTCGGATGCCCTGAATCTATAGTACCACCCTCACAATATAATTTTCTGCTTTCAACAATTTTAGTATCTAATTTTTTTTTATCTTTAACATTAACCATTCTAAACCTTCTTAAACAAAATATATTGAACTTAACCTATGAAAATGTTACCGACACTTATGACAAATATTTTATAATTTTTAAAGTGTTAATTTATGAATAATAAAAATAATTATGCCATTAAAATAGAAGGTTTAAAAAAAACATATAATCTTGGCAAAAATAATGAGTTTGAAGCGCTTAAAGGTATAAATCTGAAAATTCCAAAGAAATCTATATTTGGTTTACTAGGTGCCAATGGTGCAGGCAAATCCACAATAATTAATATTATTGCAGGTTTAGTTAATAAAACAGAAGGAAAAGTTGTTGTTTGGAATAATAATATTGATTTTAGACAAAGAAATGCAAAACTAGCAATTGGTGTTGTACCTCAAGAACTAGTATTAGATCCATTTTTTACTCCACTCGAAACTTTAAAGTATCAAAGCGGTTACTATGGTGTTCCAAAAAATGAACAATGTATAGAAGAAATATTAGAATCAATTGGACTAAAAGATAAAGCCAACGCATATGCAAGAAGTTTGTCAGGGGGTATGAGAAGAAGATTAATGATTGGCAAAGCCATGGTACACAGACCTCCTATATTAATTTTAGATGAACCAACTGCGGGAGTTGACGTTGAATTAAGACAAACTTTATGGAGCGAAATAAAAAAATTAAATTCGGCAGGAGTAACCATTATACTTACTACACACTATTTAGAGGAAGCAGAAGAAATGTGTGATTCACTAGCAATAGTAAATAAAGGAGAAATTATAGCTGAAGGCAAAACTTCTGATATGTTAAAAAAATTAGATAGAAAAGAATTAATTATTACTCTTGAAAAAGCACTTCCAAAAACCTTTAAATTAAAAAATTTAAATGCTAAATTAATAAGTGAAAATCAAATTAAAATTACTTTTAAGCCAAGTGAGACTAATGAAGGAGTTTTAATTGAAAAAATATATGAAAATAATTTGAAAATAAAAAATATTAATTCAGTAGAACCTGACTTAGAAGATGTATTTCTTGAGTTAACTAAAAATTAAAAATATATGAATTTTGTAATTATAATTATTAGCGTCCTATTAAATGCTTTGGCTCAAATTTTTTTAAAAATTGGTATGAAAAAATTTGCACCTATAAACTTGAATAGTAACTTATTTCAAACTTTTATATCAATTATTGCAAACCCTTACATTATAGGAGGCTTTATATCCTATGGAGTATCCATAATAATATGGTTATGGGTTCTTTCTAAAGTAGAGGTTAGTTTAGCTTATCCATTTCAAGCGCTTGGTTATATATTAGTAACAATTTTAGCTTGGCTAATATTTCATGAAGAAATAAATATTTTAAGAATAGCAGCAATTGTTTTTATAAGTATAGGCTTAATACTATTGGCTCTATCTGCTAAGGTTACATGACATGTCTAGATGGGTATTAATTGGTGGTGCAGGATTTTTAGGCCAAAAAATTGCTAACATACTTATAAAAAATAAAATTCCCAAAAATAAAATTGTAATAGCCGATAAGCAAAAATTTATTGTAAAAACTAGCCCACAAGTAATCCATGAAATGTGTGATATTTCAAAAAATATTATACCTAAATTAAATAAAGACGATATCGTCATTCACTTAGCCGCGCGACAATATCATAATAAGATTCCTTTTTTGAAACAACTAAATTGGTTTAGAGAAGTAAATGTAATAGGAACTAATTTTCTAATAAATGCTTGCATAAAACAGAATGTAAAAGGTCTAATATTTTTTTCTTCTGACATGGTCTATGGCATACCTAGTAGCATTCCTATAAAACCAAATCATATTAGAAAGCCGCTGGGACCCTATGGTAAAAGTAAATTAGAAGCTGAAAATTTATGTATTAAAAGCCGCAAAAAGGGACTTAATACAACTATTCTCAGACCAAGACTAATAATGGGGCCTGGTAGATTAGGAGTTATGAAAAAATTATTTGAAGCAATTGCAAAAAATAAACCAGTACCGCTTATAGGTAACGGTTTAAATTATTATCAAATGGTTTCTGTAGAAGATTGTGCAAACGCGGCTATTTTAGCGGTAAAAAAAGAGTTTCCTAATATAGAGTTGAACCTAGGATCATTGCCAGGAACCAATGTAAAAACGCTATTAAAGAAAGTTATTGAAGAGGTAAAATCTAAATCTATGTTATTACCTCTTCCAGCAATACTTGTTAAAAGTACATTAAAATTATTAGACAATATTGGTTATACTATTCTACATCCGGAACAATATAAAATAGCAAACAAAAATTATATCGTTGATATTTCAGATACATATTCTAGACTAGGATGGAAACCAAAATATACTGACAAAGATATGATTATTGATGCTTATAAGTTTTGGAAAAATAGCCAGCAACCTTAAAGGTTACATTTCAAGTATATTATTATTACTCTTTGTAATTTTATGTTTTGACTTACCCTACGCGAATTGGTCTTCATTTATTGCTATTTTAATAACTCTATATGCAATATTCCTTAAAAAAATAACCAATAATCAAGTTTACTGGTTTTCCGCGACGATAATAATAATATCCAACATTATTTTAAAAGGCTTTTTATATATGCCTAAAATAGAGGTTGGAGAACAAATATATTCTCCTCAAGACAAATATCTAAATGCAGAATTACCAATCGAAATATCGGATGTATTAAAGGAAGATTGGATCTCTTTAAATCAACCTTTTGAATCTTATCCGGCTAATACGTTTTTAAAAACAAATAATCCATGGGCCTACTCCTCTGATTCTTTCTTTGATAAGCCGCAAATGAGCAAAATAGTTAATAGTTTAAATTTTAAAGATAGATATGATTTTAGAGTTGGTATTTTAAATAATGCTAAATATAACTATTTTGGAAACAACTTAGGCTCGTCTGGGGCATATTACCCATTAGTTTTTTCATTCTCAATTCCCAAAAGTGAAAATTCAAAAGAAAGCGAGCGTTTGATTTCGTCGTTTCGCCGGACGATTCGGTGACCGCCGGTTCGGAAACGGTCGTGCAAATCGTCGGGAAAGACGGCAACAACGGCCCCATCAAGTGTCAGGCCGACCTGCGCATCATCGTTGGTCAGTCCCGAGGCGCCAGCATTTCGGTCGCCAATTCCATTCTCTCGAACATCGAGCCCGGCAGCAACAAGTCCACCACCCTCACCATCACCAACCAAGGCAACGGTCAGGACAACCTCCGAGTCGCTTCCTCCATTGCGCCCACCGGTTGGGCCGTTCAACTTGACGCCTCCTCGGTGTCCGTTGGCTCCCGACACGGCAACGAGAAATCCGCCAACGTTGGCGTGACCGTACGTGTGCCCGTCAACGCGCTGGCCACGGAAGAAGTGGAGTTGACGTTCAGTGTCCTCCCCTCCTCCGGCGGTACGGCCTACGACACGGTCACGCTTCGAGTGACCGTGGCCGCCATTCATGGGTTGGAGATTGAAACCCCGGCGACCGACCAAACGGGCCGCTCGGGCACCGAAGTTCGCTTCCCCATCAACTTGGTCAACGAAGGCAACGTCCGGGACACCATCGGGCTTTCTGTGGTATCGCAAACCGCCAGCCCGGGTTGGGGCACGTCCTTTGAGAACGAGGACGGCATGCCCTTTACGGAAATCGACATCGACCCTCAAACCACCACAACGGTGTACCTCGTGGTCAGCATTGACGGCGAGGAGGAATTGGAGAACACCCGGCTCACCGTGCGTGTTCGCAACAAGGATGACCCCAATTCACAGGACCGTGATGGCGACGGCATTCCCGACAACCAGCGCCAGGGTGAGTTCCTCGCTGTTCTGTCCGACCGCAACTTCTCCATGGACCTCCGCCTCGAAAACACCGATACTGCCACCTCGGCTTCGGTGGTGTTGCCGCCCAACGGCCAGCAAACCATTGGTATGTGGGTTCGCAACACAGGTGACGGAAACGACGACGCTGTGTTTACGCTGGGCGGCCTCGAAGGCATTGCAACCCGGTCCATGGTGGCGTACGACCTCCCGGTGACGGGTGAACTCCCCGTGCCCAAAGGCTACGGCATCTGGGACCTGGCCAACGGCACCTTCGTGATGGACAGCGACACCCAAGAGCCGCTTCTGGGCAGGGACGAGATTGAGGCGGATAACATCAGGTTCAACAACGACCTCATGGAAGGGCATGAAGTTCGTCCGTTCGAAGTCTACATCGAACTCACGATCAGCGTGAATCCCGGTGCACAAACGGGGCAAGGGGGTCTCCTCGAAATTCTTGCCACCAGCGTTTCTAATGCGGCCGATCGTTCGGGGTTGGTGACGATTTCACTCGAGGTCAGCATCATTCACGAGATTGAGTTTGTCGAAGCGGGCGAGCGACAGGAGCTGGATGTTGTCTACGGTCAATCCGCCGTGACGCAGCAGATTAGTGTGGTCAACACCGGCAACATCAGCAGCGAAATT
>PAYS01000027.1 GCA_002715265.1 Candidatus Pelagibacterales bacterium | reverse complement strand
AAATTATTATAAAAAATTTATAATTTTTCTTTAATTTATATAAATTACTTTATATAGGTTTTAGAGATTTGAAATGAAAGAATAAATATGAAAAAAAAACATAAAATATGCGTAATCGGTGCAAGTGGCCTTGTCGGTTCAAGTATAATTAGATGTGCACTTGAAAAAGGTTATTCTGTCAATGGTACTTTAAGGAATAAAAAGGCAAATAAAGTGAAATATTTAAAAGAATTACCAAATTCAAATAATTTAACTTTATTTTCATCAGATATGCAAAATACAGAGAGTTTTTTAGATCCGTTAAATGATGTAGATGTAGTTTTTATTGCATGCTTGATACCAACATATAAAGGAAAAGACGGAACCCTTGCTAAAGAAATGGATTACTCAACAGGTTACAGAGAGATTATAATGCCTACAGTCACAGGTTGTTTAAATATTTTAAAAGCTGCAAAAATAAAAAATTTAAAAAACGTAGTTATTTGTTCATCTACTTCTAGTACTAATCCCGTGCCTCCTGTAACTATAAAAAATGAAGTTGAGCATTGGTCAGATGAAGAAGAACAATGTAAAGCTAAAAAATATACATCGGCTACAAAAACAGTTATGGAAAAGGCAGCNATAAATTTTTGTGAANTAAATAAAATANGACTTTCTATTATTATGCCTACTGGTATTTATGGAGATCCNGTTTTGCCAGAACANATGNAACATAATCCATANGCTTGGCTAAAAAAACTGATGGATGGAGGTGCTGCTCGNCATGATATGATACCCAATGATTCCATATCCATGATCCATGTTAGGGATTTGGCAAACCTCTTCCTGGCAGCATATGAAAACAGAGAAGCTTCTGGAAGGTATTATGGAGTATATGATAGTATTCATTGGCAAGATATTTATAAAGAATGCAAAAANTTAATTGTAAAAATGAAAATGCCANAGCCCTTAGATGTTGAGCCCATAGAACCTACAGGTTTTGATTTTACNAGGAGAGATAGTCTGAAAGTTAATATTAGAAATTTTAAAACGATGTTAAAAGAAACAATCGAATGGATTAAATTAAATTCTGATAGTTAGTACAATTAATAGAATTTGCAAAAAACGTATATTAATATACTATGAANTTAAAAATTAGGGGACATTTTTTGATTGTATTTAAATCATTATTATTAAATTTTTTTGGTTTATTCATTTTAACAATTTATTCTAATTTAGTTATTGCTCAGGATTTAGTAGGTACTTCAAAACAAATTTTAGGTAATTATATAGTTGGAACTATTTCCTCAAACACGCCTGATTTTATCAAATATTTAGATGCTGAATATAAGTACTCAGCTGATAACCCGGATGATATTTCTATAACGGCATTATCAGCTATAAGTGAAGATGCTAATAGTTCATTCTTTAATCAAACAACTATTACCAGACATGATAACAATACGACTTTGAATTTAGGGTTTGGCTATAGAAGTTTATTAAATGATGATAAATATATTGTAGGCCTTAATCTATTTTATGACAGAGAAATTAATGTTACTCACCAAAGGTTTGGTGTAGGAATAGAATTTTTGACTAGTATTTTTGATATTAGAAGTAATTATTATGAATCTTTTTCTGATACAAAATTAGTTGAAAAAAATGAAACTGAAAAGGCATTAGATGGTTGGGATGTTAGATTAGATTATTACATACCAAGAAATATGGTTGGTGATTACAGTGTATCTGCGTTTGTAGAGATTTATGATTGGTCCGAAAGTGGTGGAGACTTTACAGTAGATGGATATAAAGTAGGTTTTGCCTCTAATTTGTATAGAAATTTTTATTTAGAAACAGGTATTGATGATGATGGAACAAATGATAAAGATTTTTATCTAGTTTTAAATTATGCGTTTAAGTTTGATGATGAAGAAATTGGTGCTTCAGTTGGTCAAGAGGGTTTAGCATTTGAAAGTGTTAGACACAGAATGTATGAAAAAGTATTAAGGGAAAATCGTATTATTAAAGTTGTAAAAGGCGCAGTGAAAGTTAAAAGAGGAAATTAGATGAATATAAAAAAATTATTATATATTATTACTATATTTTTTACATTTTATTTTATTCCTAAAATGGTTTTTTCAGCATTTGATACGCCAGAGGTTTATATAGTTACCGTTAATAGTATGGATTTATGCGAAGATGCAGCATGTTCTAATTATGCTCGTATTGGAAATGTGTCTAAAAATTTTGATATTGCATCCGTTAGTGCAGCTGCAGATGTAGGAACTTATGTAGATGAATTTTTTTTNGAAATAGGAAAAGTTTATACACATGCTAGGTGGAATTTGAATAGAGCAATGACGGTTAAAGGTGGAGCTTCTGTTGGGGGTGGTGTTACTTGTTCTACTGCGGCAAATGGTACAGCAGGAACGGAGACAGTTGCTGCTTATACTGCAGGAAACCAAACAGAAGCAAATTTAGCTCTTTTTATGGTGGATTTAGGAAAATTAGCGAATAGTGGTGGTCCAGTAGCTGCTGATTATACAAGCAAAGGTGTTCAATTGGTTAGTAATGATTTTNCATCTGCAACTACGTTTGATTATATCAAAGAATTAGCTTCTCCTTATACAGTTTCAGAGGAAGTTCCCGTTATATCTATGTCTTTTAATGTTACAAATAATTTAGGAATAGGTTATAATAATTCTGGTTCAGCGTCTAACGGAGTACCTAATAATAATTGTTATTATTGGGTAGAAGACCCATCTCCANTAATATCTATTCAATAATTATCTTAAATTTTTAAATNATATAAACTTAAATGTAATAATGAAGATAAAAAATCACGAGTTTAAAGAAGGTAAAAAAATGAAATTAAGTAAAAAAATATTTTGGGGGGTAATATGAATAAAATCTCAGAAAGTTTTGATCCAAATGTCGTAGAGTGGAGAAATTACAAGGATCTTGAATGTGAGGAATATAATATAAATTTTGATTATTCTATTTTGGGTTATGATATTGAAAAAGGAAAATTGGATATGATGCTTCGATATAAAAAAGGAAGAGGAGGTTGTAGACGTCATAGACATATTGCTGCCACTACCACAATAGTTATTGAAGGTGAACAGCATTTAACAGAATTACGAAGCGATGGTTCTAAAAAAGAAATTAGGAGAAAGAAAGGTGATTATGCAGTGGCACCTCCGGATGCTCTTCCCCATTTAGAACATGGCGGAGACAATGGAGGAATNGTAATGCTGTCTTTGCATAGTGAAGATGGAAGATTAATAGAATATTTTGATAAAAACTATGAAAATAGTTGGGTTGTAACAGTTGAGGACATAGTTAACAGTTGGAAAACTAACGAGGTATACGGGGCTGCACCAAATAATGGGTAAACAAGTATTTGTACGATTTTAAAATAATTTCAAATCTGAAATCTATTTTAGGCGAATCTCCTTTATGGGATGAAAAATGCCATAAATTATATTGGGTTGATATTGAAGGTAAAAAATTACATTCATGGAATTTTAAATCTAAAAATATAAAATCTTGGAATTTTAAAAATAGAATTTGTTCTATTTCATTAACTGATAATGAAAATATTTTATTGTGTGCATTTGAAAAATATTTTGCATTTTTCAATATGAATTCCAAAGAAATAAAAAAAATTAATTTGGATATTAATTTGTCAGACACTGTTAGATTCAATGATGGTAAAACCGATGATTATGGAAGGTTTTGGTGTGGCACTATGTCGGAAGCAAATCCTAAGACAAAAGAGGCTTGTATCTATATGTTGGATGAAAATTTAAATTTAAAAACTATGTTTAAAAATATTTATATTTCTAATTCATTAACAAATATAAGAGATANAAAAGGTATGTATTTTTCTGACTCTTATACNAAGAAGATATATAAGGCAACTCTGACTGATGNTTTAAATGAACTTAAACATGTTAAAGTTTTTAAAAATAATTCAAATTTAAAAGGAGCACCTGACGGTTCAACGACTGATAAATATGGGAATTTATGGAATGCTGAGTGGGATGGTTCCAGGTTAGTTAAGTATGACACTGACGGCAATATATTAGAAGAGGTTGCTGTGCCAGTTAAAAGACCAACTAGTTGTGTTTTTGGAGGGCCTAACTTGGATATATTATTTATTACTTCAGCTGAATGTGAAAGTGATAAAGATACATCCATAAATGGTAACTTGATATACTTTAGAACTAATACAAAAGGTGTTTTTAGTAATAGGTTTTCTATAAATAATTTAAAGATATAAATATACCATTAGAAGGCTTAATACTGATANAAATAATATTAGTAATCCTGGGATAAGAAGTAATTGATAATCTTTATTTTTCAAAATTTAACTCTATTTTAGTTTATTAGAGTAAAATTAAATTCTTTATATTAAACATAAATATATTAAATATTGAGATTTTATGTATTTTTAAAAATAATTTAAAATTATATAATGAAAAAAAAGATTACCTAAAAACNACTTCAAGTCTTATATTTATATATATGATAGAATTTATGTATATTAAAAATATTTATAAAATAATTTTGTTAACTTTTATTTTCTTTAATTGGAAATTGAGCTTAGCAAATGAAGAGTTTTATAATAATAATTCTGAATTAGTAATTGCATTTGGATCTTGTAATGACCAATCTAGATCTCAATTATTTTGGAAAAATATAAATTCTTTTAANCCTGATATATTTATTATGTTAGGNGATAATATTTACCCTGAGCTTGGTGGTAATATAATAGANAANTTATCAAAAGCTTATGATGATTTAGCAAAAAATAAATTTTACAAAGATTTTAGTAATTCAGTGCCTATCTTAGCTATATGGGATGACCACGATTATGGAGTTAATGATGGCGGGGCAGATTTTTTAGAAAAAGANAAATCCAAAAAGCTATTTTTAAATTTTTTTAATTTATCTAATCATAANGTTTTAAAAAATAGAAAAGGATTATATCGTGAAAAATTACTTATTCATAATAATAAAATTATTCAAATTATAATGTTAGATACTAGATATTTTAAGTCTCCATTTAAAATCACGGATGAAAGAGGTAAAATAGGTAAAGAAAGATATGTAACTGATTACGATAAAAGTAAGACCATTTTAGGTTTTGAGCAATGGGAATGGCTTGAACAAAAATTGTCAATTGATGTTGATGTGAGATTAATAATCACTTCAATTCAGCTGATAGCTAGTGATCATGGTTGGGAGAAATGGGGTAATTTTCCATTAGAGTTAAATAAATTTTATTCTTATATAGAAAACTCTAATTTATCTAATACTATTATTTTATCTGGAGACAGACATATAGGTGGTCTTTATGAGCAAATATTAGTAAATAAATATAAGTTAATTGAATTAACTTCTAGCTCTTTAAATAAACCATTGCCATTTAAGTCTTTGGAAAAAGACTCAAAACAGTTAGGAAGTGTAATAAATGAAAGTAATTTTGGTATTATTAAAATAAATTGGGAAAAGGAAGATATTATTTTAGAGTTAAGGTCTTCGCAAAAACACTTTCTTGCACAAAAAAAACCATTTATTTTTAAAAAATTAAAATTATATAATTATTAAATTTTAGAGGTACTAATGACTAAAGAACTTAATGATAATACTGATTTTAATTCTATTGTAGATTCTATTTATAATAGAAGAAATTTTATGAAAAAAGGTTTGTATATAGGTTTATCAAGTTTTGTTATGAGTTCTTTTCATTCATCTATTTATGCAAATGCAGAAAATTTTTCTAAGTTTGATTTTGTATCTNTAAAAGCTAANAGTTTAGATACTATAACTTTACCAAAAGGTTATTCTTGGCAAAGAGTGATTAGTTGGGGAGATCCGATTTTTCCCGATGGAAAAGAATTTGATCATTTATCAAGAGGAACAGGTGCATCCCAAAATCTGGCTTTTGGAGACAATAATGATGGAATGGATATGTTTTTTAAAGGTGGTAAAAATATTTTAGTAGTAAATAATGAGTATACTAATCAGAAAATAATTTATGGTAATAGAAAAACACAAAAACCAGAGACCATAGATGACATAGTAAAAGGTAAAGCAGCACATGGAATAAGCATAGTTGAGTTGATAAATAAAGATAAAATTTGGACAATTAAAAAGAACTCTATGTTTAATAGAAGAATTACTGCAGATACTCCTATGATGATTACAGGCTATGCTAAAGGAAGTAAATTATTAAAAACTAAATTTGATCCCGAAGGAGTATTAAGTCTAGGTACATGGAATAATTGTGGAAATGGCAAAACTCCATGGGGCACTTATCTAGCATGTGAAGAGAATTTTAATGGTTACTTTTCAAGTAGTGATAGATTTTTAAAATTATCTAATGAATATAAAAGATATGGTATTGGACATGATGATTGGGGATATAATTGGGCAAAAGTAGATGAAAGATTTGATATAGCTAAACACCCTAATGAACCTAATAGATGTGGATATGTAGTAGAAATTGACCCTTTGAATCCTAAATCAGTACCTCGTAAATTAACAAGCTTAGGAAGGTTTAAGCACGAAAATGCGGAAGTTACTTTAACTAAAGATAATAGAGTTGTTGTTTACATGGGTGATGATGAAAGAGGAGAATTTTTATATAAATATGTTTCTAATAATCAATATATAGTAGGAAGTGATACTAATAATTTGTTAGAAGAAGGTACTCTATATGTTGCTAAGTTTTATAATAATTTAAAAGGTAAATGGCTGGAACTTTCACCAGAAACTACAGGACTAAAAAGTAGAGAAGAAATATCAGTATATACAAGAATAGCTGCTTCTAAATTAGGAGCAACTACTATGGATAGACCTGAATGGGTTGCCTCAAATCCTCTAAAAAAAGAAGTATATTGCGCATTAACTAACAATAAGAATAGAGGTATTAAACCAAATAAAGGCGGAGATAAAACTACTGTAGAAGGAGTTAATCCTCGTAAAAATAATATTTATGGACAGATTGTTCGCTGGAAACCACATGATGGAGACCATGCTTCAAATAATTTCAAATGGGACTTATTTGTAATGGCAGGAAACCCGTTAGTGCATAATGATTTAAATGCTGGGTCTGAGAATGTTACTAAGTATAATATGTTTAATTCTCCTGATGGATTAAAATTTGATGAAGATGGCTTTTTATGGATACAAACTGATGGTAATTACTCTAATAAAGGTAATTTTGTAGGTATGGGTAATAATCAAATGTTAGTTGCAGATACTAAAAGCGGAAAAATCAAAAGGTTTTTAGTAGGTCCAAAAGAATGCGAAATAACAGGTCTTACATGGGATAAAAGTAAAAATACTATGTTTGTTGGAGTTCAGCATCCAGGAGAGAATGGTAATAGTAATTTTCCAGAAGGTAATGGTAAAATACCGAGGTCTAGCATTATAGCAATTCAAAAAAAAAATAGTTAATATAAAAATATTATTATTTTTTAAAAAGTTTAATGGGGATTAATATTGTATAAGGTATTTATAATTATTATTTTGTTATTTCCATCTTATTCTTTTGGGGAAAATATGGTATTCGAAGATTTTAAAAATAACCCTTCTGAAAGATGGGAATTTATTGCTGATACTGTCATGGGAGGAGTGTCAGAGGGAAAAGTTTTATTTAATAAAGAAAAAGATATTTTTTATGCTCAAATGATAGGTAAAGTAAGTTTAGAAAATAATGGCGGATTTATTCAATTTAGAAGGAAGATTCAAAATAAGCTCAATAATAGTTTTGAAGGGTTAAGTATAAAAGTTAGAGGTAATAATTTAGAATATTATATTCATATTCGAACTAAGGGGACTATTTTACCTTGGCAATATTATCAAGCACCTTTCGAAGTTAATAAATCTTGGAAAAAAATAAATATTAGTTTTGAAAGTTTTAAAAGGTCTGGGATTATGCTAGCTAAGAAATTTAATCCTAGAAATGTTAAATCTATTGCTATAGTGGCTTTTGGAAAAAATCATAAAGTAGATGTAGAAGTTGATGAGATTAGTTTTTACTAATATTATTTTAAATGAAATCCTTCATAGTTATTTTTAGATACTTCATTACATTTTTTTACGTATTCAGGAAATCCACCAACATAAGGCATAAAAATTCTAGCTTTTCCTTCTATATTTGCTCCTATATACCAAGAATTGCAGGATGATCTTACATGATCTTTGGCGACATCTTGGTTGTGATCTACCCATGAATTTTCTGCCTCTATTGAAGGTTCTATTGTTTTAAGTTTATTTACTTTCATATAGTCTATGCAATCAAATATCCAATCTACATGTTGTTCAATAGATACAAGCATATTAGTTAATACAGAAGGACTTCCAGGTCCAGAAACCATAAACATATTTGGAAAACTCTCAGAAGCAATCCCTAAATATGTTTTAGGTCCATTTTTCCATTTTTCTTTTAGAGTGTAATTATTTTTGCCTTTTATATCTACATGCAGTAAAGCTCCAGTCATGGCATCGAAACCTGTTGCCATTATAACTATATCTAAATTATAGGTTTTATCATTTACAACTATACCTTCAGAAGTAAAATTTTTAATGGGCTTATTTTTAATATCTACTAAATTAACTTTTGGATTGTTAAATGTTTTATAGTAATCCGTGTCTACTGCGAGTCTTTTACAACCAATAGGATAAGTTGGTAAAAGCTTTTCTGAAACATTTTTATTTTTAACAATCGACCTAATTTTTGATCTTACAAATTCTGCAGCTGTCTCATTTGCATCCCTATTTTTATTTAAGTCTAAAAAGGCAGTTATGAAGGGGGTTCCACCCATTTTCCATCTATTTTCATAAACTTCTTCTCTTCTCAATGCGGATACTTCTAGAGCATTTTCTTCATTTACAGGCATAGCTAATGCTGCAAAAGAATTTTTAGCCTTATTTCTAAATTCTTTATATTTTGCTTTTATTTCTTCGACATAAAGGTCTTTATCATAGCCAATAGGAGATTTATTAGTATTATACACTTTTTTTCCTAAATATTTTAAAGGCCTATTTCTAGCTGGAACAGTATAGTGCGGTGTGCGCTGAAATACGTGTAGGCTTTTAACATCTTGAATTATTTCGGGAATAGTTTGTATTGCAGAAGAGCCTGTTCCAATAATACCAACTCTTTTATTTTTTAAATTAACTTTTTCATGNGGCCATTTACCTGTATGNAAAATTGGCCCTTTAAATAAATGCATGTCTTNAAATTTTGGTTGATTAATTTTTGATAAGCAACCAGTAGCCATAATACAGTACTCAGCCTCATAAATTATATTTCTATTATCTGTAATTTTCCATAAGCATGATTTGTCTTGATAATGTACAGATATAACCTCTGCATCAAACTTTATATTTTTTTTTAAATTTAACCTATCAGCAACATGATTTGCATATTTAAGTATTTCGGGCTGTGTAGCATATTGTTCTGACCATTCCCATTCTTCTTCTAATTCTTTAGAGAATTGAAAAGAATATTGCATACTTTCTACNTCACAACGAGCGCCAGGATACCTATTCCAATACCATGTTCCACCTACATCTGAAGCTTTTTCTATTACTATTGCTTTTAAATTTTGTTTTTGAGCTTTATATAGGCTGTAAAGACCAGCAAATCCTGCACCTACTATAACTAAGTCCAATTTTTTATTAGAATTCTGCATAAGTTAATTTCCATTTAAAAAATATATTATGCCATTTAAATTATAAATTTTAAATATTTTTTTAAATCCATATTTTTTTTTTAATCGTAAATCTTAAAAAAAGGAGTTTTTAACATGATAAAAAATAGTTATTCAGTGGTTATGAATACAGANTTAAATCCATTTAGAAATTTACCTAAAATGGTTAGTTTTCAATTTATGACTACATTGGCATTTATGTGGTCTTTTATTTTTACAATGTGGATAGGTTCTATTAATATGTTCGGTCCATCTGCATTAGCTCATTTATTAATTCTGATAGGAGTGTTTTTTACTGCAGAAATATTCAAGAGTGTAAAAAGAAATAATTAATAGTTTAGGATAAATGAAAAAAATCATTAAACTTTTTCTATATACTANGTCAGCTGTNTTTTTTTTGGCATCTCTGTCNNATTCTAATGAAATATCAGGNGAAAATTTATTCAATAGAAATTGTGCAGCNTGCCATAAAAAAACAGCACCTAATTTGTTAGGAACTACATTAGATTATAATGTTTTTAAAAGTATAGTTTTAAATGGAAGGAGTGGTACAATGATGGGCTCATTCAAAAGTAAATTTAGNGAACATGAAGTCAAAAGCATATATTNTTTTCTGAGGGGTAAGTAGATTACTTTGTAAGTAGTACGTCTGCGAAGTATCTCATTTTATCATAATAAAATATTATGTTACTTTTTTCAGTAGTTTTCAAAAGTTCTTTTATATCGACTTCGTTATATTTATATGAATACTCTACGTGAATTTTTTCTTCTTCATTTAATTCAATTGTGGTGTTTATGTCTGAAAAAAATATTTTTTGTGGTTTAAGTGATATTAAAAAGCTTTCCATCGCACCAATTGATTTGTTGTAAATACCGATATGATCAAAATTTATTAAATCAATATTTGCATTAAAAATATTATTTATTCTAGTTAATAAATTTAAATTAAATTCTTTAGTTAAAAAGTCAGAATCATTATAAGCTTTTGTTAAAATTTTTTCATCTTTTTTAAGGTCAAAACCTATAAGTGCGTTATCTTTTATATTCATGCTATTTATAATTTTATTAACAAAATCTCTACTATTTCTTTTATTAAAATTACCAATATTTGATCCCAAAAATAATATTAATTTTTTATTCCTTGATTTAGTTTTTACATAATTTAATCCTTCAATAAATTCTGAGTGTATTCCACAAACTTCCAATTTTTTATTTTTCTTTAAATTATATTTAGTATCTTTTAGAGCTTGTATAGATATGTCTATAGGATAATAAGTAACCTCATAGTTATTTGAAAGAAAACCGTCTATTATTATTTTGCTTTTGCTGCCATCGCCAGGACCTAATTCNATAATATCAATTTTCTTTTCATTAAATAATTTTGGTAGTTTATTTTTTATTCTATTTAATACTTCAACTTCTTTGTTTGTTAAATAATAATCTTTATGTTTCGTAATGCTATCAAATATTTTACTACCTTTTTCATCATAAAAGTATTTTGATGAGATATATTTAGGATTATCCTTTAGTCCTATTAATATTTCATCTTTCATTTTATTTTTAGAATTGAAATTATTTTTATGTAGTTTAATAATATTCATTATATATTTTTTGCCACTCTAATTCCTGAAAACATCCACCTTTGATGGGGCTCGTAAAAGTTTCTATAAGTATTTCTAAAGTGGTCACTTGGCGTAGCATATGAACCTCCTTTAAGAACGAATTGATTGCACATAAACTTTTCATTATATTCTTCTAAAATCCCATTATATGGCATATATCCTGGGTATGAAGAATAATGACTTTTTGTCCACCACCATAAATTATTCTTATTTTGTTTTGAGTTTATAGAATGCAATATAGTATTTTCTTTTATTTTTATATTTTTTAGACTGTTTAAATATATCTCTGATTCCTCCTCTGATGGAAGTCTACACTTTGCCCATTGACAAAATGCATATGCTTCATAATAACTTATATGACATACGGGGTTATTTAAATTAAGTTTCTTAAGTCCATGAAGAGTNAATTCATGAAACTTATTATTATNATTATGCCAATATNAAGGATGATGAACGTTTTTATTTTGTATCCAATCCCATCCTTTGCTTAACCAGAATTTTGGATTTTTGTATCCATTATCTTGAACAAAATTAAAATATTCTCCATTAGTTACTAAGTTNCATCTAATTTTAAAGGGATATATATATTTTTTATGTTGAGGTTTTTCGTTATCATATGNAAAATCATCATTTTTATGGCCTATNAAATATATATTTTCTTTAAATTNTTTCCATANGTTTTTATAATTCGNAGTAGTTGTGATTTTTTTGTTTTTATAAACAGGTAATGACGGATTAGAAGCATATATATATTTTATATCCATATATAATAGTTCTTGATGCTGTTGTTCATGGTGAATGCCTAACTCTATTAAAGCAAAGGCATTTCTAAATGTTTTTTTATCATTAAAGATCTTTTCAATCTCTAAATTAACATATTTTCTGTATTCGAGTATTTCTTTAACGGTGGGTCTTGAGAGCATTCCTCTTTCATTTTGTTTCCAATGTATTCCCGCTGCTTTATAATATGAATTGAAAAGAGTATTAAATTTTTTATTATAGGGTTTTTTATTTTTATTTATTTTTAGAATTATTATTTGTTCAAAAAACCATGATGTATGTGCCAGGTGCCACTTTGGAGGACTTATATCTTGATGAGGTTGAACAGAATAATCTTCTATTTCTAGATTTTTACAAATTTCAATACTTTTNTTTCTAGTTTCATTAAATTTATTAAGTAATTTNTTTTTTTTCATCTTTATTCTTCAAATTAATTTATTTTCTATATTATTTTTTAATTAATTTAAAAAAAGTTATTACTTATATTAAACAAAAAAAAATATGTTATAATCTAATATTTATAAATAGATATTACAAGAAGTACAGACAATGAATTTTAAGATAGATTTTAAAAATAGTTATGCAGCTTTACCTAATAACTTTTATGCCCGATTAAATCCAGAACCTGTAAAACAACCGGTATTAATAAAAATTAATAATAAACTAGCGGAAGATTTAGGGATAGACACAAATAATATAGAAGTAAGTATTTTAGAAGAAATATTTTCTGGTAATAAAATATTGAGTAATTCTGATCCTATAGCTATGACATATGCGGGCCACCAATTTGGTCACTGGGTTCCACAGTTAGGAGATGGTCGAGCTATTTTATTAGGTGAAATAATTGCGAAAGATGGTCTTAGAAAAGATATTCAGTTGAAAGGTTCAGGTAAAACACCATTTTCTCGTATGGGAGATGGCAGAGCTTGGTTAGGCCCTGTTATTAGGGAGTATATACTTAGTGAGGCTATGAACGCGTTATCTGTACCTACTACTAGGGCTCTTTCAATTATTAAAACCGGAGAAAATATTATTAGGGAAAAAATATATCCAGGAGCTATTCTTGCTCGTGTCGCAAATAGTCACGTAAGGGTTGGAACATTTCAGTATTTTGCTTCACGAAAAGATATAAAGTCATTAAAAATTTTGACTGATTATGTTCTAGATCGTCATTACCCTAATTTGTTAAAAGGTAAAAATAAATATTTGAAATTTCTTGAAAATGTGGCTTTGAAGCAAGCTTATTTAGTAGCAAAATGGATGAGTTTAGGTTTTATTCATGGGGTTATGAATACTGATAATACTTCAATAACTGGCGAGACTATAGATTATGGACCATGTGCTTTTATGGATAATTTTAATTATAATCAAGTATTTAGTTCTATTGATCATATGGGACGGTATTCATATAAAAACCAGCCAGAAATTATGAAATGGAATTTAGCTTGTTTAGCTACATGCTTATTACCTCTAATTAATGAGGATGAAAATATAGCATTATCTGAAGCTCAAAAAGTAATAGACAGTATTTCTGATACTTATGAAAATTTTTGGTTAAAAAATTTTAGAGCAAAGTTTGGTCTTCATAAATCTTTTACAAAAGATAAGGATTTAATGAATGATTTTTTAAGTCTTATGGAAAAACACAATTTAGATTTTACACTATCATTTCAAGGATTAGCTAAAATTAATAATGAAGGCTCTTTATTAAAAAATTATGATGATTTCAATAGATGGAAGTTAAAGTATTATGATCGTTTAAATCAAGAAAACATTAGTTTGGCTGAGAGAATTAAAACTATTAAGTTTGCAAACCCTGCATATATTCCTAGAAATCATGTAATTGAAAAAATTATTACTGAATCTTTAGAAAATGATTTTGCCAGATTCCATGCTTTTAATAAGTGTTTATCAAATCCATTTGAAGAAAATAAAGAATATACAGAGTTTAGTAAAGCTCCCTTAGATAATGAGAAAGTATTAGAAACTTTTTGTGGTACATAATTGAAAATAAAATTTATTTTTTTTTATATTTTCAAATAACATGATAGAATTCTTTTTCTAATAATTAGGGAGAAAATAAATGAGAGAGAATGCTGTTAAGACCGCATGGGATAATAATAATTTCATAGTTAATGGTTGGGCATCAATGGCTAATACTTTTAGTGCAGAAGTTTTAGCTACTTCTGGCTATGATAGCGTTACAGTAGATATGCAGCATGGCTTAGTAGACTTTCAAAAATCTGTTGAAATGCTTCAAACTATTTCAGCGTATAATATTACACCGATGGTTAGGGTTCCATGGAATGAACCAAGTATTATAATGCGTAGTCTTGATGCAGGTGCATATGGAATAATTTGTCCTATGATCAATAACAAGGATGAATGTTATAAATTTGTATCAGCGTGCAGATATCATCCTAGAGGTAACAGAAGTTTTGGTCCGGCAAGAGCAAGAATATATGCAGGCGCTGATTATCTAGATCATGCAGATGATACCATTATTAATTTTGCTATGATAGAAACTAAAGAGGCGGTAAATAATTTAGACAGTATTTTGTCAGTAGAAGAATTAGATGCTGTTTATGTAGGTCCAAGCGATCTAGCAATTAGTTTAGGTTATAAGCCTATGCAAGAAGAAAAAGAAGTGGAGGATACAATTAAATTTATTCTAGATAGTTGTAAGAAACATAATGTAAAAGCAGGTATACATTGTCCAAATGGTCAGGTATCTAAAAATAGATTTGAAATGGGATATAATTTGGCAACAATAGCAGCTGATTTTGCTTTACTTGCATCTGCGTCTGTATCAGAAATCAAAATAGCTAAAAGTTAGATTTATTTATGAATGAAGCTGTAAATATGAATGGTGCAGAAAGTTTAGTTAGAACATTAGTAAAAAATGATGTTGACGTATGTTTCACGAATCCAGGTACATCTGAAATGCATTTTGTAGCAGCTCTAGATAAAGTACCAGGTATAAAGTGTGTATTAGGTTTGTTTGAAGGAGTGATTACTGGAGCAGCAGATGGTTATTATCGCATAGCAGAAAAACCAGCATCTACGTTATTGCATCTCGGTCCCGGATTAGCTAACGGTTTAGCAAATTTACATAACGCAAAAAAAGCTAATTCAGGTATTGTAAATATAGTAGGCCAGCACACACTTAGTCATTTAGAATTAGAATCTCCTTTGACTTCAGATATAGAAGGGATAGCAAGACCCGTGTCACATTGGGTAAAAACATCCGTAAGTTCTGAAAATATTTCAAAAGATGGAGCGGAAGCTATTTATATAGCTAATAATGATCCTGGAAAAATTGCTACACTTATTTTACCTGCTGATACTGCTTGGGGAAAAGCAAGTAATATTGTTAGTGCCGAAAAACCAATGCCTAGGAAAAAAGTTAATAAAGATAATATTGTTAAAACGGCAAAAATTTTAACAAATGGTAAAAATTCGACATTAGTTTTAGGAGGAAAGGCTTTAAATGAAAAATGTACCGAATTGGCTGGGAAAATAGCAGCAAAGACTGGATGTGGAATAATTACAGAATCTGCTAATTCACGGTTATCGCGCGGTGAGGGCAGAGTTCAAATGTTAAGAATTCCAGGAGCTGGGGTAGTAGATAAAGCAATTAAAATGCTTGATAAAGCTGGGCAACTAGTTTTAGTTGGTTCTAAGCCTCCAGTAGCTTTTTTTGGTTATCCAAATAAACCAAGTTTATTATATAAAAAAGGAACGCCGATATACACATTGGTTGAAACTGAAGAGGATATTTATTCTGCCTTAGTTGATTTAGTTTATGAGTTAAATGCTACTAATTTTAAGTCCGCCTATATTGCTGAATATANTAGACCACAATTACCCAAGGGAACTATTACAAAAGAAAACTTAGCTAAAGTCATAGGAGCTTTGCTAGAAGAAAATACTATAGTTGTTGATGAGTCTGTTACAACAGGAAGAGATTTTTTTCCTTTTACTGCAGGAGCTCCAAAACATGATTGGTTAAATAATAGAGGTGGTTCTATTGGTTATGGAATGCCTGTAGCTATAGGAGCGTCAGTTGCAGCACCTGATCGTAAAGTTTTATTATTAGAAGGAGATGGAAGTGGTATGTACACGGTGCAATCACTATGGACAATGGCTAGGGAAAATTTGAATATTATTATTTTAATATTTGCAAATCGCTCTTATGAAATTTTGAAAGGAGAGCTAAATAATGTTGGCGTTAATAATCCTGGACCTAGAGCAATTGATATGCTTACTTTAGATAGGCCTTTTATTGACTGGGTTAGTTTAGGTAGAGGAATGGGAATAAATTCTGTAAAAGTGGATGANTGTGAAACNTTAGCAAGGTCTATAAAAGTTGCATTTAAAGAGAATGGACCATTTTTGATAGAGGTTATAATGTAATTTTATTTTCTAATATTAAATCTATTATTTTTTAAAAAACGATAAGCTCGTGGTACAAAATTTTTACAAGACTTTTCATCACTTTCAATTAAGCTTGCGCCATTAATATATTCTCCATTTTTATAAAAATTTTCCTGTATAATTTTTGAGTAAACACTTTTGTAAGATTGTATTTCATTATCTACACGCTCTTTAATTTCTTTTTGATTTACTTTTTCGATCATTATGGCTGTTATAACTGCTCCTTCTTGAAGGTTTAATGCAGCATTTAAATAATTATTATTAGGAATAACATCATTTATAGAGGAAAATAAACTTCCNCATCTGAGAGAAAAATATGCAAGATANNTTAACTTTCCAATAGGTGATTTTAAGTTATATTCTTTGATTGATTTGGTTAATGGTATAATTTCTTGATGCGATAGAGCAGAGTTATAGTTAAAAACAAATATAATTATCAATAAATATATAATTTTTTTGATCTTCATTTTTAACTCCCTTATTAATTATATGTAAAATTAATCAAATTTAATTTGTAAATTATACATTTTTGTATTTAAAATAAAAAGCTATTTGTAATTGTTTCTGCTAAGGGGAGGAAGAATACATGGTAAAAAATATTGGTCGTAGAAAATTTATTAAATCAGTTGGTGTAACAGGAGCTTCAGTTTTAGCAGCACCATATATTAAAACAGCTACTTCTGCTGGTAAGCTTTCTCTTGGAATATGGGATCACTGGATACCTGGCGCAAACGATGTATTAGAAAATATTATTCTTTCATGGGGAGAAAAGAATGGTGTAGATATTAAGGTTGATTTTATTACTTCTATTGGAAACAAATTACTGTTAACAGCTCAGGCAGAATCTAGAGCTCAAACAGGTCATGATGTCTTTTCTTTGCCAACTTGGTTTAGTTCTATGTTCAAGCATAGGTTAGAACCCATTGATGACGTTGTTGAAGATATAATTAATAAACATGGAAAATTATTAGATTCAGCTCGTTTTTATGCTTTCTTAGATGGACATTGGAGAGGTGCTCCTGCNCCGACTGGATCATTTTTTGATTCATTTGTATCACGTTACGATTTATTTAAGGATATAGCTGGAATAGATTTAAAAGAAATCTTTCCTGCAAGTGAAAGTAGGAATAGAGAATTAGTTGATAATTGGTCTTATGATACCTTTTTAATTGCTGCCGAAAAATTATACAATGCAGGAAAACCTTTTGGTGCAACTATAGGAGCTACGCCAGATAGTAGATGGTTAAGTGCTTTGTTTACAGCATATGGAGCAGAATTAGTTAATAAAGATGGAGATATTGCAGTAGATTCTGATGAAGTAAGGGAAGTTTTAGAATATTTAAAAAANTTAACTCAATTTATGCCAGATAGTGTTTATGCGTGGGATGATTCAAGTAATAATCGTTGGTTAATTTCAGGAGAAGGATCAGTTATATCTAATCCTGCGAGTGCTTGGGCTGTCGCAAAAAGAGATAATCCAGAGGTTGCTAAAAATTTATGGCATCATGATGCTCCTAGAGGTCCTAAAGGACGATTTAGACCAGATAATTCGCAATTTTGGGGTATTTGGAGTTTTGCTCAGAATAAATCAGCTGCCAAAGATTTATTGAGATATGTTTCCGAAAAGACAGTAGTTGATGAATGTGTAAAAGCATCGCAAGGCTATGACATTCCGCTAATTGTGTCTCATTTTAATGATAATAAAACCTGGGTTGAGGCGTCGCCGCCAGATGGAGTGCTNTATAATTATCCTATGCGAGGTGATGAAATTCCTGTTGCACCAGGTTTTCCAGCACCACCTGAAATTGCTTCACAAATTACTACTCAGTACATTATTGCTAATTTAGTCGCGAGAATAACTTCCAAAGGACAGTCAATAAAAAAAGGAATTCGTTGGGCTGAAAATGAGTTAGAAGGCATTATGAGAGGCTAATGAAAATAAATAATTTATTTATATGGTTTAGGCAAAAACCAAGAATTGCTTTTTTAATGTGCTTACCATTAATCTTAATGGTTGCATGCCTCATTATATATCCATTTTTTTATTCTATTTTTTTAGCAACTTTAAATAAAGCGGAAACAAAATTTGTTGGTATTGCAAATTTTTTGTTTTTATTTAAAAGGGAAACATTTTGGTTAGTAGTTCAACAATCAATATTTTTTGCTTTAGTAGCCGTATTTTTTAAAGCATTAATTGGTTTTATAGCAGCGCACTCAATAAATGAAATTCCATCAAAAGGGCAAAGAAAATGGAGGGGAATGTTATTAATTCCTTGGGTTATTCCTCCTGCATTATCTACTTTAGGGTGGTGGTGGCTTTTTGAACCTACTTATAGTGCATTAAATTGGGTTCTAGCAAAATTATCAATAGANGCTATCCCTTGGTTNAGTGAAACATTTTGGGCAAGGTTTTCTATTATTCTGGTTAATATATGGGTTGGNGCGCCTTTCTTTTTAATCATGTATTTAGCAGCTTTAAAATCTATACCAGAAGATTTGTATGAAGCGGCGTCGATTGATGGCGCTAATTATTGGCAAAAATTATTTTTTATAACACTCCCAATGATGAAAAATATTATATCTATTACAATTCTTTTTTCTATAATAGTAACGTTCGCTAACTTTGATATAGTGAGAGTTTTAACAAGAGGAGGTCCAATAGACACCACGCATCTTTTTGCAACATATGCTTTTAGGGTAGGAATTGAGTCGGGAGATATTCCTCTAGGTGCAGCAGTATCTTTGTTTATGTTCCCAGTTTTGGCAATTTTATCATTTATAATTTTAAGAAATGTGAGAAAAAGGGCAAGCGAGGTATAAATGAAAATTTTTAATTATAGGAATAGCATTAACGCAAACAGAAAATGGGCTTTATTTGCTGCTTATGGTTGCTTAATTTTATTTGTAATTTTCTTTTTGTTTCCGCCTTATTATATGTTGATTACTTCTTTGAAGTCTAATAAAGAAATTGCAGAGTTAACTTCTAATCCGTGGTTAATCAAACAGGGATTAACTNTAGATCATTACAAATATTTATTTACGGAAACACCTTTTCTAACATTTTTTAAAAATACTATAATTGTAACCATAGCTGTAGTAGTTATATCAATGGTAATAAGTGTTTTAGCAGCTTATTCGTTGTCTCGACTTAGGTTTTGGGGTTCTGGAGTTTTAGCAACTGGAATATTTTTAACTTATTTAGTTCCTGATACATTATTATTTATACCTCTTTTTAAGATCGTGGGATGGCTAGGTCTATTAAATAGTTATTGGGTTTTAGTATTGGTTTATCCCACTTTAAGTGTTCCATTTTGNACATGGTTAATGATTGGATATTTTTCATCTATTCCAAAAGAAATAGATGAAGCAGCNTTAATTGATGGNGCTAATCATATGCAAATGTTATTGANAGTTTTTGTNCCAGTAGCAATGCCGGGTTTAATTGCTGCAACNATATTTGCTTTTACTGTTTCATGGGCAGGGTTTTTGTATCCATTAGCATTTATTTATAGTGAATCAGAAATGGTATTAACNGTTGGGACAGTTACAACTTTAATNAAAGGAGATGTTTTNCACTGGGGAGGATTAATGGCAGGGGCCTTGTTAGCAGCAGCGCCTCCAGTTATTGTGTATGCCTTTTTAATGGATTATTATATTGCAGGGTTAACATCAGGAGCTACAAAAGGATAAAANTCATGGCAGACGTGGATATTAAAAACTTACATAAAATTTTTGACAGGACTGAAGCTGTAAGAGGAATAGACCTGAGTATAAAAGATAATGAATTTGTAATCNTAGTAGGACCATCTGGCTGCGGAAAAAGTACAGTTTTAAGAATGATTGCTGGATTAGAAGAAGTTACAAAAGGTGAAATTTTAATTGGTAATAATCTTGTAAATGATATTCCTCCAAAAGATAGAGATATAGCTATGGTTTTTCAGAGCTATGCTTTGTACCCACATATGACTGTATTTGAAAATATGTCATTTGGATTAAGATTAAGAAAATTTTCAAAAGAGGATATAAAAAAACGTGTGGAAGATGCGGCTAAAGTTTTAGGAATATCTGAATTACTAAAAAGAAGGCCTAGGCAATTATCGGGAGGTCAAAGACAGCGTGTAGCTATGGGAAGAGCAATTGTAAGGAACCCTAAAGTATTTCTATTTGATGAGCCATTAAGTAATTTAGATGCAAAAATGCGGGGTCAGATGAGAATAGAAATTAAAAGAGTNCACCAACACTTAAAAACTACAACAATTTATGTGACACATGATCAGGTTGAAGCNATGACATTGGCAGACAGAGTGGTTGTTATGAAGGAAGGNAAAATTGAACAAATTGGTACTCCAGATGAAATTTATAACTTTCCTAGAACTGGATTTGTTGCTGGGTTTATAGGTTCTCCTGCAATGAATTTTATACCAAGTAGAATTATTAGAAATGATGAAGGGTTATTTGTCTCTGTTAATACGGATTTAGCATTTAAAGTTGATAAAAATAAAGAAGAAATTATAGAAAAATTTATTAACAATGACGTATTGCTTGGAATTAGACCCGAACACATAAATGAAAAAAAATCTGCAGAAACGATTGAGCACGAAATCAAAATTGANNTAGTNGAACCATTAGGCATGGAGACAATGGTATATTTTACAGTTAATGGAGTGCAGTTGTGTGGAAGGGTGTCTCCAGAAAATAANTTAACTAGTAATTCTAAAATTTTTCTTAATTTTAATAAAAATAAATTTCANATTATTGATCCTNAAACAGATAAAGTTATATGATTAAATTGAGTTATTGATTATGCAAAGTAGGGCTATACAGATAAACAAGGTAGGAGGTCCAGAGGAAATGAAGTATAATAATATTTCAATTCCAGAACCTGGTCCAAGACAAGTAGTTGTAAAACATGAAGCTATAGGCTTAAATTTTATAGATATAATGCAAAGAAGTGGAAAACATCCTATAGCTTTTAAACAATTCCCTGCAACTTTAGGTATGGAAGGGGCAGGAGTAATAGAAGCAGTAGGTAAGGATGTAAAAGAAATTAATTTAGGTGATAAGGTTAGTCATTGTATGAATATTGGGGCCTATTCTGAGAGAATGTTATTAGATGCAAATAAACTAATTTTGTTAGATAAAAGTACTTCTTTGAAAATAGCTGCAGCTTGTACGCTTCAAGGGTTAACAGCGCAATATTTACTTCATGAATCTTGGGCNGTTAAAGCTGGACAAACAGTTTTAGTTCATGCTGCTGCTGGAGGAGTTGGTTTAATATTATGTCAGTGGGCTAAACATATTGGAGCAAAGGTAATTGGAACGGTAAGTAATCAAGAAAAAGCCGAATACGCTAGAAAGCATGGATGTGATCATACTATAATTTATACAAAGGAAGATTTTTTAATAAAAGTAAAAGATATAACGGAAGGACTTGGAGTAGACGTAATTTACGATGCTGTNGGTAAAGATACTTTTCATAAGGGTTTGAGTTGTTTATCTGAAAGAGGAAGAATAGTTTGTTATGGTTTTTCATCAGGCCCAGTAGAACCTGTTAATATTTCTAGTATAAGACCTTTTTCGGGTTCAATAGCTACTGGTGCATTATTAACTTATACGAAAAATCATGAGGAAAGACAGAAAAACTCTGATCAACTTTTTGATTTAATTAATAGAAATATATTAAAAATTAATATTAATCAAAAATACTCTTTAGAAGATGCTCCACTTGCCCATCAAGAACTCGCTGGAAGGAAGACTACTGGTTCATCAATATTAATTCCCAATATATAAATAACTAATTTTTATTATTTTTTTTTCTTTCTTTTGCATCTAAAAATTTTTTTCGTAATCTTAAAGTTTTAGGTGTTACTTCTAATAATTCATCTTCATTTATGTATGCCATCATTTCTTCCAAGGACATTAACTTTGGTGGAATTAGTACGACCGCTTCATCATTTCCAGAAGCTCTAATATTTGTTAATTGTTTACCTTTTAAAACATTTATTTCTAAGTCATTATCTCTAGAATGTTCTCCTACAATCATTCCTTTATAAACAGGGGTGTTATGTTTAATAAACATTAATCCTCTATCTTGCAGTTTCCATATTGCAAAAGCTACAGCTTTACCAGTATCCGTTGATATTAAAGCACCATTCCTTCTAGCTGAAATTTCTCCTTTAAAAGAAGAATAAGAATGAAATAATCTATTTAAAACACCCGTTCCTTTAGTATCCGTTAAAAATTTACTTTGGTAACCAATTAATCCTCTAGAAGGGCATAAAAATTTAATACGTGTTTTGCCTGTTCCAGAAGCTCGCATATCTTGCATTATTGATTTTCTTTGATTCATTGCATCTATAACATTACTTACAAATTCATCATCAACATCAATTATGACTTCCTCTATTGGCTCAATAACTTTTTCATTTTTATCTTTTTTAAATAATACTTTTGGTCTTGATACACTTAATTCAAACCCTTCTCTTCGCATTGTTTCAATTAGAACGCCTAACTGTAATTCTCCTCTACCACCTATTTCAAAAGAATCTTTGTCTTTACTTTCTTTGAAGGTAATTGCAACATTTGTTTCTGCTTCAGATAGTAGTCTTTCTCTTATTAGTGTAGAAGTAACTTTTTTTCCTTCTAGACCTGAAAATGGTGAGTCATTTACTGTAATTGTAATAGCCATTGTAGGAGGGTCTATTGGTGTTGATCTCATTGGTGTTTCTAGTGCATTTTCTCCAATAGTATCTGCTACGGACGTTTTTGTTAAACCAGCTACACAAATTATATCTCCTGCATGAACTTCATTTACTGGTACTTTTTTAATTCCCTCAAATTTAAGAAGTTTTGTTAATCTATTTTGTTCTATTTTTTCTCCCTTCAAATTAATACCTTTAACTACATCATTTATTTTAGCTGACCCTTGTTCTACACGTCCTGTTAAACACCTTCCTAAATAAGGGTCTGCATCTAGTAAGGTAACTAGCATTGCAAATGGTAGTTCTTTATTTACATTAGGAGGTGAAACATGTTTCACAATTAAATCAAGCAGTGGTTGAAGTCCAATTTTATTATCTTTCAAATCTGATACACACCATCCATCCCTACCAGAAGCATAAAGAGTAGGAAAGTCTAGCTGTTCTTCATTAGCATCTAGTGCTATAAATAAATCAAACACTTCTTCTAATACTGCTTCAGGTCTTGCATCTTGCTTATCAGTTTTATTAATAATTACTATTGGTTTAAGTCCTTGAGAAAGTGCTTTGCTGAGAACAAACTTTGTTTGAGGCATTGGTCCTTCCGCTGCATCTATTAAAAGTATGACTCCATCTGTCATGTCAAGAACTCTTTCTACTTCGCCTCCAAAATCTGCATGCCCTGGCGTATCTATAATATTTATCTTAATATCATTCCAAATTATAGAAGTAGGTTTTGCAAGTATTGTAATTCCTCTTTCTTTTTCAAGGTCTCCAGTATCAAGTAAGCGCTCATCAATTTGTTGATTGTCTCTAAACATGCCACTTTGTTTCATTAGAGAGTCAATTAAGGTAGTTTTTCCATGATCCACATGTGCTATGATGGCAATATTTCTTAATTTTTTTGACATAGGGAATATTTTCTTAAAAATTATCTTAACATATATTATTTAGCTATAAGCGAACATGTCAGAAAATATTTTCAAGTCAAGTATTACGTATCATTTTGATCTCATTAGGTTGAAGTATCAATCTGGAACAGGGTCATTTCCTGAACCACCCCATGGATGACATTTTATAATTCTTTTTAATGATAATTTTGTTGCCTTTATAAAAGTATGTTTTTTATAGGATTCTAGTATATAGTTTTTTCAGGTTGGATTTAACCTGCATCTTGGACCAATAAGGGGAGAAATAAAATATTGATAAAATTTTATCAGTAAGATTACGCACTTATTTAACATTATTATTTAGTAGGGATCTGAGCTTCATTAACAATTAATGAAATAATTTCTTTAAAACTTTTATTTACATTTTCAGTTGATCCTAGTCTTCTAACTGAGATAGTTTTTTCTTCTTTTTCTTTATTTCCTAATATTAGTAGTATTGGTATTTTTGAATTACTATGTTCTCTAATTTTATATCCAATTTTCTCATTCCTTAAGTCTAAATCAACTCTAATATTTTTACTTTTCAATTCATTATATAATTCTTGAGCGTAGCTGTCAGCTTCAGATACAATTGTAGCTATAACTACTTGAGTTGGTGATAGCCAAAGTGGTAAATGACCAGCATAATTTTCTAAGAGTATTCCAATAAATCTCTCTATAGACCCAAATAAGGCTCTATGTAACATAACCGGAGGGTATTTTTGTCCATCTTCAGCAATAAAGTTTGCTGATAACCTTTCTGGAAGGTTAAGGTCAACTTGTAAAGTTCCGCATTGCCAATCCCTTCCAATTGCATCTCTTAAGACAAATTCTATTTTAGGTCCGTAAAAAGCACCTTCTCCAGGGTTGTATGTATAGGATAATCCAGACGCTTCAATTGCTATTTTAAGAGCTTCTTCAGATTTATCCCATATTTCATCACTGCCCACTCTCTTTGCTGGTCGGTCTGAAAATTTAATATGTATTTTTTCAAAACCAAAATCTTTATAAATGCTCAATATAAGTTCACATACTTTTATACATTCTTCTGTTATTTGATTTTGGGTGCAAAATATGTGAGCGTCATCTTGAGTAAATGCCCTGACTCTCATTAGTCCATGTAAAGCTCCAGAAGGTTCATATCTATGTACTTTACCAAATTCAGAAAGTCTTAAAGGTAAGTCTCTATAACTTTTTATTCCTTGTTTATAAACTTGAATAGCACCAGGACAACTCATGGGTTTTAATGCATAGATTCTATCTTCTTTTGCTTCAGTAGTGAACATATTTTCCCCAAATTTTTCCCAATGGCCAGATTTTTCCCATAAAGATTTGTCCATTATATCTGGTGTGTTTATCTCTAGATAACCAGCTGTATCTTGCCTTTTTTGCATATAGTTAATTAGTGATTGATATAATATCCATCCTTTTGAATGCCAAAATACAGAGCCGGGAGCTTCTTCTTGAAAATGGAACAGATCCATATCTTTTCCTAATTTTCGATGATCTCTTTTTTCTGCTTCTTCTAACATTTGTAAATAAGAGTTTAATTCTTTTTCATTTCTCCAAGCTGTTCCATAAATTCGGGTAAGCATTTCTTTCGAAGAATCCCCTTTCCAGTATGCCCCTGCTATTTTCGTTAATTTAAAAACTCCAATATGTTTTAAGTTGGGAACATGCGGTCCATAACATAAGTCAATAAATTCAGTATTTTCTTGTTTATATATCTGGAAGTTATCCATTTGGTCTGAATTTTCAATAATGTCTACTTTATAAGTTTCTCCTCGATCTTTAAAAAAGTTCATAGCTTCTTCTTTTGAATGTGTTGTTTTATTAATAGAGTTTTTAGAAGCTATGATATTTTTCATTTCTTTTTCAATTACTGGTAAATCTTCAGATGATATGGGCTTCTCAAATAAAACATCATAATAAAAACCATTTTCAATAGTTGGGCCTATGCCAAGCTTTGCTTTTGGAAAAAGATTTTTAACAGCTCTAGCTAATACTTGAGCTGTTAAAGTATGCCGCATAATTTCTAAACCTTCATCTGTTTTTGCGGTAATAATTGATATTTTTGAGTTAGTATTAATTTTATCAGTTAGGTCTTTTTGTTGTCCATCAATAGAAATCGCCACTGCTTCCTTTGACAAAGACTTTGAAATATTTTCTGCTATCTGCATACCAGTTATACCTTCTGGAAATTCTTTTTTATTTCCATCGGGAAAAGTTAAAGTAATCATATTATCTATTTTATTCATTTATATTTTAAACCTATTATTTTTTTCGCCATTTTGTTCCGTCTTTAGTATCTTCTATTTCAATATTCATATTGTAAAGGATATTTCTAATTTCATCAGCTGTAGTAAAATCTTTTTTGTTTCTAGCTTCATCTCTTTTTTCTATCAATTTATTAATTTCATTCATATTTATATTATCATTAGTAGTATTATAATTTAACCAAATATTAGGCTTATTTTTTAATATTCCAATTAATCTGCCAGAAGATAGTAATTTAGATTTATAAAGAATTTTTTCTGTTTTTTCTGATTTAGATAATTTTTCTGCCAATTTATTTATTTCAGATAATGCTTTAACCGAATTAAGGTCGTCAGTTAAAGCCTCTAAGACATTATCATCAAAAGGTATATTTTGGTCATATTTAATTTTTTCGTTCTCTTTTAAAATCCGATAGATTCTATCAAGTGTTTTTTGTGATTGTTTAATTAATGCATTGTTCCAATTTAATGGTTGTCTATAATGTGATGATAAAAGAGCGTATCTAAGTGTTTCACCAGGAAATGTATTAATTAAATCATGAACTAAAAATATATTACCAATAGATTTTGACATTTTTTCGCCATCTATAGTTACAAAACCATTATGAACCCAATATCTTGCATATTCTTTAGGGTTCTCAAATTTATGTGCTCCACATGTTTGGGCTATTTCATTTTCATGATGTGGAAAAGTTAAATCTAATCCTCCACCGTGTATGTCAAAAGGCAAACTTAAAGTTTTTTCTGACATTGCAGAGCATTCAATATGCCAGCCAGGTCTTCCTCTTCCCCATGGAGACTCCCAACCTGGTTGATTTTCCGTACTTGGTTTCCAAAGTACAAAATCTCCAGGATTTTTTTTATAACTAGCCACTTCTATTCTGCTTCCAGCTACTTGTTCTTCTTTAATCCTTCCTGAAAGTTGACCGTATTGGGGGTACGAAAGAACATCAAATAATACGTGGTAATCTTTTACATATGCAGAATTATTTTTAATTAAAGTTTCTATCAAATGGATCATTTCATTGATATGTTCTGTGGCTCTAGGTTGAATGTCTGGTTTAGATACACCGAGAGCACTCATGTCTTCATTATAAATTTTTTCAAACTTCTTAGTTAATTTTTCTATAGGAATTTTTTTTTCTAAAGAAGCATTAATTATTTTATCATCTATATCTGTAATATTTGATACATAAGTAACTTTTGGATATAAAGTTTTTAATATGCGAACTAAGAGGTCACATACTACTGCCATTCTTGCATTCCCTATGTGAGCATAATTATATACCGTAGGACCGCAAGCATATATTTTTATGTGTTTTTTATTTATAGGAATAAATTCTTCTTTAATGTTTCCTAATGTATTGTGTAATTTTAAACTAAACATATGATTTATTATTATTTATTTCTTTTCTAAAGTATATTTATATAAATTTAATTATTTTTTAAAGAATATAATTTATATTTTCTTAATTGTTCCAGTAGGCTTATCAAAGGAAAGCCTTGAATTATATAAGAGTCGCCAGTTACTTTTGAAAATAAATGATGTCCATTTGATTCAAATTTATATGAACCGCAACTTTGAAAAGGTTTGTCTAAACTAATATAATTTTTAATTTCTGAAATATTTAATTTATGCATAGTTAATTTCGCCTCTTCTGAATAACTCCATAATTTATTTCCTTTATAGTACAAACAAATAGCGCTTGTTTGTTTATGAGTTTTTCCTGATAACAGTTTAAGTTGTTTTATTGCATTAACTGTATTTAAAGGCTTATTTAGTATTAAATTATTGATACTGCATATTTGGTCTGATCCAATAACATATGAATTTAGATTTTTTTTACTTACCTTTGACGCTTTAGCACACGCAAGTATTTCGGCTTGTTTTCCGATGCTCTTGGAAGAAATAGTTTTTTTTATTAGTTCTTCATCTACAAAGGATGTTTTAACAGAAAACTGTATTCCTGTTTTTTTCATAATTTTTGCTCTAATTTTTGAACCTGAGGCAAGAATTATAGCTTTACTTGGTTTGATAGATAATTTGGGCATTATCTTTATACACAGTAATTAATTATTTATTAAGTTCATAAACTCTGATCTTGTTCTGTAGTCTGTTCTAAACACACCTAGCATCTGACTTGTAATAGTGGTAGCTGTTGGTTTATGTACACCTCTAGTAGTCATGCATTGATGACCCGCATCAATTACTACTCCAACTCCTTTAGGCTGTAAAACTCTTTGAATACTTTCAGCTATTTGAGCTGTCATAGTTTCTTGAGTTTGAAGTCTTTTGGCATAGACATCCACTACTCTGGCTAATTTACTAATTCCTACAACCCTCTTATTGGGAATATAAGCGACATGGGCTTTTCCAAGTATGGGGACCATGTGATGTTCACAATGGGATTCCAGTCTAACATTTTTTATAATTACCATTTCATCATAGCCCGCAACTTCTTCAAAAGTTTTGTTTAAAATGGCATCAGAATTCTCTTTGTATCCTGCAAAAAATTCTTCATATGCTTTTACAACTCTGAGGGGTGTTTCAAGTAATCCTTCTCTATCAGGATTGTCTCCAGCCCAAGCAAGCATTGTTCTTACTGCTTGCATAGCTTCTTCTCGAGTTGGTTTTTTATTTTTAACAACTCTTTTATTTTCTTTTATCTCATCTTTTATCATAATTATTCCGTTTATTTATAATAATCAATAACACAATGTATAAAGAAATAACATTATATTTTCAAAGATTATTTCTTTTAATTTATGCTATATTTATGTAGGTTCTTATTAAATAATAGTAAAGAAGAAAATTATGACCGAAAAACAGATTAAATTTGAAAAGAGGGTTTCTATTGAGCAGGTTGAAGAAGGTATTTCTCTTTCGCCTAAGTTTGATAAAAATGGCGTCATTCCGTGTATTACGGTTCATGCTAAAACAAAAGAAGTTTTAATGTTTGCTTATATGAATGAAGAGGCGATGAAGTTAACTATTTCTTCAGGCTTTGCCCACTATTGGTCTAGGTCTAGAAAAAGCTTGTGGAAAAAAGGAGAAACTTCCGGCATGTTTCAAAAAGTTGAAAGAATTTTAATTGATGATGATCAGGATAGTATAGTCATTGAAGTTCTTTTAGGAGAACCTACAAAAGGGGGTAGAGAAGCATCCTGTCATGTTGGGTATAGGAGTTGCTTTTATCGCAGTATTCCAATAGGAGAGTCTAAAGATAAAATTGCTTTAAAATTTATTGAGGAAGAAAAATCTTTTGATCCTGATAAAATATATGAAGGTCATGAAAATCCGACCAAATTATAGTTTTAAGTCATTATATGAATAAAAGACCAGGCTGATACAGTTAACCCTGTCCAGCAAGGTATAAATTTAAGCTTATTTTTACTAAATTGATATAAAAGTATAGCGCAAATTAATCCATAAATTATGGTTTTTAGGTTAATTATCATAAAATATGTCATTTTTTTTATGCTTTCTTTAGTTAAGAGCTTTACGCCATAATTATTTATTATGGCGCAAAGTAGACTTAATATAGGGAGTAGATAATAAGCCTAAATATTGATTATTGTTTTCTGATTTTTACAGCTTTTAACATGGCTAATTTTTCATATTTTATATTTGTTAAAGCTTGAACGGTATCTTTTTGTCCTGCAGATAAAAAGCTGTAAATAACAATTTTATTTTTAATAGCATTTACATTGCCACTATCAGCAAGTTTGCTAATTGTTATGTAGCTCTCTACTAAGGGGTCATGTGGAGATACACCAGTAGGTCCTGCATAAGATTTAAAAGAAATTAAAGCTGTAGTTGTTAGTAATATAATAAATAGTTTTTTCATAAAAACCTCCATAAAATTGTTTAATAAATAGATTATTCTATTTATCCTAAATTTCATGCATCAGTTGAGGTAAAACTTGTGGCTTGCGCGTTCCTTCAGGTTTCCCTTACTTCCGACCCTTTTTTGGGTTGAACGATTATCGCTGACCTTCAGCATTTACATAGCTTTTTTCAAAGCTTAACTTTAGCATGCGTTCCTTCTATCTATTTCTAGATATACTTCCGTCCTAAAATTATTAAGGATGAACGATGATTTATATATATATGATTAATTATTAATCGTCAATCTTTATAATATGATTAATTATTAAGCATTAAATTATATGTTGTGAAGCTTGAAATATAACTTATTAAGTATGAATGAGCATATATTGGGCAGCAGGTGCCTATTAAATAATGTTTGAAGAAATTTTATAAGTGATTCGTTTTTCACAAAGTTAGGAGGATATTTATTGTATCCTCCTAACTCTTATTTTTATTTTGTTATTTCAGCTTCTATAGTTTTTGCTGTAGAATCCAAAAACCTTTTAAAAGCATTACCAGTTTTTATTTCTATTTTTTTGGGCTTCAGTTCTTCTGGAAGTTGTCTTTCTAAATGTATTTCTAGAATTCCATTTTTAATTCCAGCTCCAATGACTTCTACATACTCAGCTAGTTTAAAAGTTCTTTTAAAAGAACGATTTGCTATACCTCTATGCATATACTGTGAATTATCATCTTCTCTATTTCCTATTACAGTAAGTTGACCGTTTTCTAAGCTTATTGTTAAGTTATTTTCATCAAAACCTGCCACAGCTATTTCAATGGTATAGCTATCCTTACCGTTAGATTCTATATTATATGGTGGATAATTTTCAGAAATATCATTCATTTTTATCATGCTATCAAATATATTTTCTAGATGATCAAATCCTACAGAATGACGGTAAAAAGGTGTTAAATCAAAAGTATTCATATTGCCCTCCTTTGAGCGACTAAAAATGCGAAAGCCCTTAATAGGCACTTTCTGTTAATATAAGTCTGTTAATATCAGACTACGAATTTGAAGAATCTATTGAAGCATCCTTCAAGTATAATGTGGTTATTAAATCATTTACTTTCAAGGCTGATTCAAAAAATATTTTATTAAAATTAAACATAATTACTGTTACTATATAGTTTATAAATAAAAAAGGTATGAATATGAAAACAGCGTTAAAAGGATTAAAAGTTATTGATTTAACTAGAGTAAGAGCAGGACCTTCAGCAGTAAGGCATTTTGCGGATTGGGGAGCAGACGTAATTAAGGTTGAGTTACCTAATATAAGCAATAGTGATATTGATTTAGGAGGTGCAAGGCATGGATCAGATTTTCAAAACTTACACCGTAATAAAAGAAGTATTACTATTAATCTTAAAGATAAAGAAGGGAAAAAAATTTTAAAAAAATTAACTAAAACGGCTGATGTAATAGTTGAAAATTTTAGACCAAATGTGAAGAAAAGATTAGGTATTGATTATGAGGATTTAAAAAAAGAAAATAAAAAATTGATTTATGCAAGTATCTCAGGTTTTGGTCAAACAGGACCATATGCGCATTTACCTGGTTTTGATCAGGTTGCTCAAGGTATGGGAGGGCTAATGTCAGTAACTGGCCATGAAGGAAAAGGTCCTTTGAGAGTAGGAATACCAGTAGCAGATTTAAGTGCAGGTCTTCATTGTGCGTTAGGAATATTAACAGCGTTATATGAAAGAAATATTTCTGGCATTGGCCAGCATGTGTCTGCATCACTTTTAGAGTCTCAAATTGCAATGTTAGATTTTCAAGCAGCAAGATATTTAATAAATCAAGAAATACCAGGTCAGACTGGAAATGATCATCCAACTATGACTCCTATGGGCACATATCCTACTTTAGACGGATATATAAATATAGCATCAGCAGGAAATGAAATGTGGAAGAGATTATGCAAAGCATTAAATATAGAAAAATATACAAATGATAAAGACTTTTTAAACGATGATTTAAGAACAAAGAACAGAAAACGCTTAACTAAAATAATTGTTGAAGCATTATCACAAGGTACTAATAATGAATGGATTCTTAAATTAAATAAAGTCAGTATTCCGTGTGGTCCAATAAATAATATTGAAGAAGTATTTTCTGACCCTCAAGTTAAACATAATAATATGTCGCAATCTGTTATACATAATAAATTAGGTAATATTAATTTAGTAGGACAGCCAGTTAAACTTAGCAGAACACCAAGTAATTTTTATAAAGCTGCACCAGAAAAAGGAGAACATACTGAAGAAATATTAGAGGAGCTTGGATACAAAAGTGAAAAAATTAAATTACTAAAGATGAGGAAGGTTATATGACAAATAATTCAAAAAATATTATTCATTATATAAAAGATAATGTCGCATATATAATACTTAATAACCCAAAAAAGCTAAATGCTATAAATTTTGAGATGTGGCTTAATATTGGAAAAATCCTTGAGGAATATGAGATAAATAAAAGTGTTCGTTGTATAGTTTTAAAAGGAGAGGGTAGTAAGGCTTTTTCTGCTGGTGCGGATATATCTGAATTTGATGATAATAGATCTAGACTGGAAGAAGTAAAAAAATATGATAATGCTTCTAAAACTAGTATGCGATTATTACAACAAATGTCTATACCAACTATTGCTATGATAGATGGATATTGTATAGGTGGCGGTTTAGCTACAGCTTTGTCCTGCGATTTAAGACTTGCTTCTGAAAAAAGCTCTTTTGCTATTCCTGCAGCAAAATTAGGTTTGGCTTATGATTATGCCGGCATCAAAAGACTTAGAGAGATAGTAGGACCTTCTAATGCTAAGTATATTTTTTATACCGCAAGACAATTTACTGCAGATGAGGCTTTTGAAATGGGTCTTATAAATGGATTATTTAAAGAGAGTGAATTCGAAAAAAATATAAGTAATATAATTAATAATATTTGTGAAAATGCTCCTTTAACAATATCTTCGGCAAAAATGTCAATAGATGCAAACCCAAATAATGATATAGAATATAAAAATTGTATTGAAGCTGAACAAGTATGTTTTGCAAGTAATGATTATCAGGAAGGCCGCCAAGCTTTTAAGGAAAAAAGAAAGCCAAAATTTAATGGTAATTAGGAAATTTTAGGAGGATAGCTATGCCGTATGCTTTGTCTAATGGAATAAAGTTATATTATGAAGAAGTAGGAAATGGGTTTCCTATAATTTTTGTTCATGAATTTGGCTCAGATTTAAGAGAATGGGAACAACAATTACGCTATTTTTCAAGAGATTATAGATGTGTTGCATTTAATGCTAGAGGTTATACTCCATCTGAAGTCTCAGAAAACCCTGAAGATTATGGATATGAATTTTCGGTAGATGATATATTCAATTTGATGAAAAATCTTAAAATTAACCAAGCTCATATAGTTGGATTAAGTATGGGAGCATATGCATCTTTAATTTTTGGAATAAAATATTCGGAAATGGTGGCATCTTTAGTAATTGCAGGAGTGGGTTCAGGAGCTATGCCTAAGGATAGAAAAAGTTTTATAAATATGGCAAATGATCTTGCTGACATATTTGAAAAAGAAGGTTCTGCTCAGGCCGCTAAAATCATTGGTAATTCAGGTTCTAGATTGCAATTATTGAGAAAGGATCCAAGAGCATACAAACAATTTCTAGATCATTTGGAGGAACATTCTGCTACTGGTAGCTCTCTAACTATGAGACAATATCAAGCCTTGAGACCTTCTTTAATAGATTTTGAGGAGGAATTTATTAAAATGGATATTCCTACTTTATTAATGGTGGGAGATGAAGATGAACTATGTTTAGATATTAATATTTATTTAAAAAGAAAAATTAAAACATCGGGATTATGGATTTATCCTCAAACAGGACATGCAATTAATTTAGAAGAACCTTCACAATTTAATTCTGTTATTTCTATGTTTCTAAGTAAAGTTGAAAGAGGTTCTTGGAAAGAAAGGCTTCCAGAGAGCTTCAAAGATATAAATAATAATTAGTATTTAACTTTAGGGCTACATTTATATATTTATTCTAAATAAATTATAAATTTTAATTTTTTTATTTAAAAAGTTGATATATATATTCAAACAAAGCTGCATAATAGGGATAAAAATGAGTAAATTGATTTTGGTTAGACATGGGCAAAGTTTGTGGAATCTGCAAAATCGTTTCACTGGTTGGTATGATGTTGATTTATCTGAAAACGGTATAAGTGAGGCAAATTTAGCTGGGAAATTATTAAAGAAAGCAAATCAAAGTATAGATTATGCTTTTACATCTTACTTAAAAAGAGCCAATAAAACTTTAGATATTATTTTGCAAAATATGAATTTAGAACATTTAGGTGTTATAAAATCTTGGGAATTAAATGAGAGGCATTATGGAGAATTAACAGGTCTAAATAAATCAGAAATGAGAGAAAAATTAGGTGAGGAACAAATTAAAATATATAGACGGTCATGGGATATTGCTCCTCCAGACCTAAGTGAAAAAAATGAGTATAATCCGAGATTTGACAAATTATATAGCAGTATAGATTCTAATAAGATACCAAATACAGAATCTTTAAAAGATACATATGACAGGGTAATACCTTATTTTGAAAAAAATATATTGAAATACATAAAAGAAAATAAAAACATAATTATCACGGCGCATGGAAACTCTTTAAGAGCACTATGTAAAAAGTTATTTAATATTTCTAATGAAAAAATTAATACGCTTGAAATTCCGACTGGTAATCCAATGCTAATAGAATTAGATAAAAATTTAAATATTAATAATAGTTATTATTTAGATGAGTCTAGATCACAAAAAATTGTAAATAATGAATAATATTAAGTATTTACATCAACGATAATTCTACCATAGGTTTTTCCGTTCATAAGATTTGTAGCTGTATCTACAACTTCAGATAATGGTATCACTTTTGTCATATTATTCAGTTGGCTTAGGTCAAGATCTTTTGATAGTCTATCCCATGCTTTTTTTCTTTTTTCAATGGGGCAATAAACGCTATCTACACCTGCAAGTATTACACCTCTTAATATAAACGGCATTACAGTTGCTGGTAAATCAAAATTCTGTGCTAGTCCACAAGCCGCAACGGTACCTCCATACATTGTTTGTGCACAAATATTAGCTAGTGTGTGACTTCCAACTGAATCTACTGCACCAGCCCATGTTTCTTTACCTAATGGTTTCGATTTTTCGGAAAGTTCATTTCTGTCAATTACCTTATTTGCGCCTAAAGATGTTAAATAATTTGTATATTGTTCAACTCTTCCAGTTGAAGCAGTCACAGAGTATCCAAGTTTAGATAATATTGAAATAGCTATACTTCCTACTCCTCCTGTAGCTCCAGTAACTAAAATTTCACCTTTATTACAAGTAACGCCATGATCTTCTAAGGCCATTATACATAACATTGCTGTATATCCTGCCGTTCCTATAGCCATGGCTTGTTTTGTAGATAGGTTATCATTTAATTTAATTAACCATTTTCCATTTACTCTAGCTTTTTGTGCGTATCCTCCCCAATACTTTTCACCTATACCGAAGCCATTTAAAACAACCTTGTCACCAATTTTAAAGTCTGAATTTGAACTATTTTCAACTGTACCAGAAAAATCTATTCCAGGTACCATAGGAAAACTTTTCATTATTGGAGATTTTGAAGTAATAGCGAGTCCATCTTTATAATTTATTGTAGAATATTCAATGTTTACTAGAACATCTCCTTCAGGAAGTTCTTCTAAGTTAACTTCTCTAATTGAACCGTGGGGTAGTTCATCATTATTTTTATCAAATATTAATGCTTTAAACATTCTAATCTCCTAATTTAATTAAAATATTATAATATAAATATTTTAAAATAGTAAGGGGACAATTAAGCCCCCTTACTTATTTATTGTTTAGAGATAAACTCTAAACGAGGGGAAGAAAATTAAAATTGATCTGTTTCTGTAGATTCTTTCATAGCAGTTGTAGCGGATTGCCCTCTAGTTACTGCATTTGATACCGCATCAAAATAAGAAACACCTACTTCTCTTTGATGTCTAGTAGCTGAGTATCCATTACGTTCTATGCTAAATTCATTTTGTTGTAGCTCAGAATAAGCAGCCATTCCATTTTCTTTATATGCTTCAGCAAGTTTAAATGTTGAATAATTTAGATTATGAAACCCTGCTAAAGTAATAAATTGGAATTTATATCCCATGGCAGCTATTTCTTTCTGGAAAGATTTCATTTGTGCTTCATCTAAATATTTTTTCCAGTTAAATGATGGAGAGCAGTTATATGCCAGCATTTGATCTGGATATTCTTTTTTAACTGCTTCTGCAAATTTTCTTGCTTCATCTAAATTAGGTGTAGCCGTTTCACACCATACTAGGTCAGCATAAGGAGCATAAGCTATTCCTCTAGCTATCGCACAGTCAATTCCTCCTGTCATTCTATAGAAACCTTCTGTTGTTCTGTCTCCTGTTAAGAACTTTCTATCTCTTTCATCAACATCACTGGTTATTAATCTTGCAGCTTCTGCATCTGTTCTTGCCATTATTAAAGTAGGTACACCCATTACGTCTGCTGCTAATCTAGCTGAATTAAGAGTTCTTTCAAATGTAGAAGTAGGAACTAATACTTTACCGCCTAAATGGCCACACTTTTTTTCTGACGCAAGTTGATCTTCAAAATGAACTGCTGCAGCACCTGCTTCAATCATTGATTTCATCAATTCAAAGCAATTTAGAGGTCCACCAAAACCTGCTTCTGCATCAGCAACTATAGGAAGAAAAAAGTCAATATTAGTAGTATCAACTTTTTCACATTTTTCCATATGTTGAACTTGATCAGCTCTGATAAAAGCTTGATTAATTTTTTTTACTACATCTGGCACACTATTTACTGGATAGAGGCTTTGGTCAGGGTACATCTGTCCAGTACTATTTGCATCAGCAGCAACTTGCCATCCAGACAAATATATGGCTTTTAAACCTGCTCTAGCTTGCTGAACTGCCATGTTTCCAGTGTATGTGCCTAGGGTATTAACGTAATCTTCATTATGTAATAATTCCCATAACTTTTTTGCTCCATTTTCAGCTAAAGTATAATCTATAGAAATAGAACCTTTTAGTTTTTCGACATCTTCTTTAGAATAATCTCTTTTTATATTATTCCATCTGTCATTTGCCCATGATGGAGCATCCCATTTGGTATCCGTTTTATTAGTAACTGTTTCCAAATCATTTTTTGCATCACATTTTGTATTTGTGCTTGGGGATAAACCTTCTAAGATAGTGTCGTCCATAATAATTTCCATTCGTAAATAATTAATTTTTGTAAATTATTTACTATAAAAATCCTTAAAAACCAATAAAAAACTACAAATCGTTTTGTAAATATGTTATAATATTCTTGTAAATTTAGTTAATTTTGTAAATATTTACAAATATGGAGAATTTTAATGAATAATAGTTCAATAAAATTAGGTTCTGCTATTAAACGGATCAGAAGAGAAAGAAAGCTTAGTCAGCACCAACTTGCAAGTCTACTTGGGATATCAACACCTTACTTAAATCTTATTGAAAATAATAGAAGAAATATAACCGGAAAATTATTACTTACTTTGGCTACCGAATTTAATTTAGAATTATCAGATATTGGAGCAGAAAATGACTCTGGGCTATTATCAAATTTAATGGAAGCTTTTAGTGATGAATTATTTGATTCAATTGAACTTAAAAATCATGATGTTCAGGAATTAGTCTCAAGTCAGCCTGAAATAGCAAAAAGTATTATTAGGTTATATGATGTATTTAAAACAGAACAGATAAAGACAAGAACTATGGAAGACCTAAATGGAAATGGAGGGTCTTTAGGAGAAATAAAAAATAATATATCTGCAGAAATTATATCAGATTTAATTCAGAAAAATTCTAATTATTTTCCTATTTTGGAAGAGTCAGCAGATAAAATAACTTCTCAGCTTTCAAAATTTAATAATTTTAGTTTGTACGTCAGCCTAGTAGAGTACTTATCATCCAAACATAGTATTAGAGTAGCTACGATTCCTCCAGAATTAAAGCATGATACTATCAGGTATTATGATCCAGTAGCAAAAACTCTAGTTGTAAGCGATAGACTCCCTCAAGCTAGTAAAACATTTTTAGTAGCACAGCAAATGGGATTATTATTTGCAGATGATGCAATAAATCATATTCTAGATAAAGAAAATATAGAATCAGAAGGAGAAGTTAGAAAACTAGGAAGACTAGCACTTTCAAACTACTTTGCAGGCGCTCTTATTCTTCCATATGACAATTTTTTAGATCATGCCAAGTTGACAAGATATGATATTGAAGTTTTAGAAAATAGATTTCAAGCTAGTTTTGAACAAGTCTGCCATAGGTTAACTACTTTGCAAAAACCAGGGTCTAGAGCTATTCCATTTCATATGATGCGAGTGGACATTGCGGGAAATATATCAAAAAGATTTTCAGCATCAGGTATTGCAATTTCAAGATATAGTGGAGCATGTCCTAGATTAAATATATATTCAGCATTCACAACACCAGATAGAATTAAAGTTCAAGTATCTATGATGCCTGATGGAAGTAAATTCTTTTGTATAGCAAGAGCATTTCAAAAACGAAGTGGAGGATTTGATAGTCCTGAAAGCTTTTACTCAATAGGATTAGGATGTAGCTTAGATAATGCTAAAGATATGATTTATGCGGATAATATTTTATTAGATTCTTCAGAGAGTATAGTTCCTGTCGGCGTATCGTGTAGATCGTGTCCAAGAATTGATTGCAGGCAAAGGGCTTTTCCTCCTAGTAATAGACAATTAATTTATGATGAAAATGTTAAAGGATTGTCAGCTTATGTTACACCTAATTAATTTTATTATTATATAGCAATAATTTATAAATTTTTTAATTTTGCTAATAAATATAAAGGTAAAAAAGATAATAATGTTACTAATATATTAAAAGTTAGTGCGTTATTAAAATCTTGAGTCAAGTCATATATTATGCCGATGGAATAAGGACCTAGAACACCTCCTATTTGAATTATTGAATAAAATAAACCTGATGCTATTCCTATATTACTGAAAGAAATATCTTTAGTGTCAGAAAGATGGCTAATTAATAAGGTCATTAATGATCCTGTAGAAATACCAATAAAACAAAGGCCAAACATATATAAATAAGATTCTGAGTATTTTATAAACTGCATTGACAACATAACATTTATAAAAAGAAGGAAAATAATTTTAAGTCTATTTTTGCTATTAGAAAATCTTGGTACAGAAAGAGCTGAAATTATTCCAATGATTACAGGAATAGTAGCTAAATTACTTGCATAACTTATATTTATACCTTTAGAGGATAAAATTTTTGGCATCCAACCCGATATTCCATGAACCAAATACATTATTATAATGCCAACAAAAATAACTAAGATATATCTTTTTTTATTTATTAATAGTTTTAAAGTATGACTTATATTTGATTTAATTGCTTGTGTATTATTATCAAAATCTTTATTCCAGAAAACATTATAAATTATTAGCCACAAAATAGCAGATAGTAATGGTAAAAGACTATATGAATAAAATACATAGTTCCAATTATTATTCATTAATGGCATCATGATAGTATTAGTAAGAGACAAAGAACATATACCTCCTATAAAAGGACCTGTAAGAAGTATGCCCATTGAAATAATTCTATTTTTTTGATTAGACCATATTAAAGCTGTTTTAGGAGCGCTCACAGAAATTAACGGACCTCCTACACCAAATAAAGCAACAGCCAACCACATATAAAAAAAACTTTCAGAAAACCCTCTAAACAATAAAGATAAAGTTATTATAATGGCGGAAATAAATATTGATATTTTAAGACCATACTTATCAACAAAAATTCCTGCAGGTAGAGCAAAAAATATATATATAAATTGCCATGCCCCTAGTATAAGACCCATTTCTTTATATGTAATATTTAGATCTTCTGTAATAAATGGTACTAAGGGAGCAACTGAATTGACGGTAAAGCCAAAACAAAAATAGACTAGCCAAACACCTAGTATAATAAACCATATATTTAAGTCGTTTTTGTAATGAGATTTTTGCATAAGGTTTAATTCTGTGAAAATTATAAATTACTATAATAATGTATTTTTTAATAATTTGTCATTAAGATAAAATAAAAGTAGTTTTTAACTATGTATTATTATTGCGAAAGAACGACGGATAGTTTCTTATCAGAACCAATAAATTCTATTACTAATTTAGCTTTTCTAATTGTAGCCATATTTATATACAAAAAATATAGAGACCAAATTTATGTAAACGTTTTTTATTTTTCTATATTTTTTATAGGAATTGGAAGTTTTCTTTTTCATACTATTCCAAGTAAAATAACTGGTTTATTAGATATTTTATTTATTTTGATATTTATATTAATTTATATTTATTTAATAAGCTATTGTTTGCTAAAATTAAATAAACTTTTCTCAGCCTTTCATGCATTCATTTCTCCATTTCTATATTTCTATTTGGGTGGAATTCTAAAAAGTAACTTTTTATTTTTAGGAGATTCAAGTTTCTACGTTATAATTTTAATTCATCTTTATATAATATTTTTAATAAGTTTCATAAAAAAAATAGACTTTAGCTTACATATTTTATTGGCAGCACTAATATTTACTTTATCTATATCCTTTAGGGCTGTTGATCATTATTTTTGTGCTGAAAATATACATGGAACCCATTTTGTATGGCACATATGTAATAGTTTAGTTTTATATGTATTAGTAAATTGTTTTTACAAAGCATTAATTCAAACTTCCGCCCCAAAAATACCATCCTAAACCAAAAAAGAATAATGAATTACCATATATGCCATGTTCAATGGAAACCAATAATAATGATTTATGCTTGTTATATGTACTAGCAAATAATAAACCTCCAATTAAACTTAAAATGGGTGCTAAAAAATTTAGAAATAATATATGTGCAATTGAGAAAAATATTGCACTGGATGTAATTAAATAAAAATTAGTTTTAAAAATAGTTTTATATCTGTAAAAAAAGAATTTACAAAAGATAAATTCTTGAGGAAGAGCAGAAAATAATGGATAAAGTAACATTATTTTCCATAATATTTCAGGTTTATTTTTTTGTATTATAAAAAGTTTATCTATAAAGAAATAATAAGTTAATAGATATAATATTATACTTACAAGAACCCATCGGGCTAATATTTTAAATAATATTTTAAAATTGAAATTAAAAATATTTTTAAATTCAAATTTAACCTGATGGTTTTTAAAAAAGTAAATTAAAAGACAATATAATGTCACAATCCATAATACGGGAATTACTAAATTATATAGTTTCATTACCAGTACTAAAAATGGTACTGTAGAACTTAGAATTAACAGTTCAATTATTTTATAAATATTATGATTTAATATTTTGTAAAAGATATTCATATTATTTTTTTTATTATT
>PAYS01000026.1 GCA_002715265.1 Candidatus Pelagibacterales bacterium | reverse complement strand
TACTAGTGATGGTGATATTAGAGGTGGTAGAGATAAAGTTGCATCAGCAACCATGAATAAAGAAGCTTATTCTGGAGCATTTAGATGGACTGGAGCTTATCCTGGTTTAGAATTAGGATATTCATGGGAATACGCGCCAGATATGAATGAGGGCCAATCTGGACCGCAAGTGGAAGGCACTATGCATGCTGTACATGCTAATTATATGCCTTCAAGAGGCTTTGGAGCCAGAGCGTTTTATGGAGTATGGGATTTAAAATGTCCTGCTGCAGGTACTGACCATAATGCTTGTGCTACAAATGGACGCGATCACCAATGGGGTTACTTTTATGAAGGCAGTTATCGTTTTGATGTAACAGAGACACAAAGCATGGGTTTCTTTGTTAGAAGAGAAAATTGGGACGATAAAGCTGGAACTAAAACTGGAACCACTACAAAAAACAACACGACTAGAAATAGTGCAGGTCTTAATTGGTGGCTTACAGACGCAGCTGTGTTAAAAATCGACTGGGAGAAAAAGAAAGCTTTTGGTTCTAACGCAGTTAATGGCGTTAATATAGGAATGGGCTATAGCTTTTAATAGTTTCATTTAATTATAAGTATATAAATTGCCTCTAAGAACTGTTAGGATAGAGCAAAATATTATTTTAAACTTTTAATATTTTTGTTCTATCCTTTCTTGGTTTATTATCTTATAAAAACATTTGGAAATTTTATGATCAGGTTTCTAATTATATCATTGTTTATAGGTTTATTTCTCAACTCTAAAACTGTTTTTTCTGAAGAGGTTTTTTTGAGTAAAAAAGATTTTCTTAAAATTGCATTTTCAGACGAAACGCCAAAAAGAAAAGGGTTGCGTTTTAAGGGCGAGGTAAAAGAAATAGCTCAAAAAATTATGGGCAGCAATTATAAAAAAATTAGAATGAAATATTGGAGACAAGACCAAAAAACTGCCTGGATTCTTGAGAGAATAGGAAAAGTTGAATTAATTACAGCGGGATTTATAGTCGAAAATTGTCGCATTTCTAGTGTACATGTTCTAATATATCGGGAAACACACGGCTGGGAAGTAAAGTATCCGAGCTTTCGTGATCAATTTGTAGGGGTAAACATGATAGCAGATTATAAGTTAGACAAAAGTATAGATGGAATTTCAGGAGCGACTCTGTCTGTAAACAGTATGGAAAAAATGACCAGATTAGCTTTAGCTATGAATTCTCTTGTGCCTGAAATAAATTGTAAATAATTACTTTATGCTAAAAAGGCTACACAAAATTATAGGCCTAAGTATTGGCGTTATTGTTGTGCATTTAGCGATTACAGGAATACTTTTAATGTATCCCTATAGTTTTAGACTCACTGAAACATATTTTACTAATGATTATTTATATTATTTATATGATATGCACACCCCTTCTGACGTAAGGGTTTTGGAGGATTCTGAGGCAATAGGTTTAATTGGAAGCAAAATTATAGTTTCAGATAGCGTAATTGAGACTAATTTAGAAAACATAATAAGCTTTTTAAAAAAAGATAATCATATATTTTTAGTAAATAGCAATACTGTTTTGGTTATTGAAGAAAATGATTTTGAGGCACGAGTATACAAAAGCAAAAAGTTTGAGTTTTCATTATATTCCATAGGTTTTAGTAATTATCAAGTTGCTATTGAAGATGTAGATAATAATATTTTTATAATGGATCAAAACTTTGATTTTATAAAATCTAATGATAACACTATTGATTACGTAGAAAGCCAATTAGTCACACCTTCTTTAGAACTTTCTCAATATTTTTTAAATCAGGTACAAGGCCCCGGGATACAGGCGCTGAGATTTGTGGCAGATCTCCACAATGGGAGGTTTTTTGGTCCTATAGTTATGATGATATTTTTTATATCTAGTTTTTTAATAATATTTTTGGCCATAAGCGGCTTTTATATAACTATTAGGCCAAAGGTTAAAAGATATTTTTATAAGAAAAAAAATAGTTCTAAATTTTAGCTACGGCATTAATAAAATAGAACCTGTTGTTTTTCTATTTTCAAGATCTTTATGTGCTTGAACTGCGTCTTTTAACCTGTATCTAGCCCCTATTTTAATAGAAATTTTATTTTCTCTAACCATTTTAAAAACTTGTTCAGCGCTATTTATTAGCTTTTCTCTATTTGAGTTGTATGAAAATAACGTTGGTCTAGTAACATAAAGACTTCCTTTGGTTGCTAATAAGCCTGGCTCTATAGCGGGAGCATTTCCTGACGAATTTCCAAAAATAACTAAGAGACCTAAGGGAGAAAGACAATCTAAACTTTTTAAAGCAGTGTCTTTGCCTACACTATCATAAACTACCGGCACACCCTCTCCATTTGTGATTTCTTTAACTTTTTCAACAAAGTCTTCTTCTTTATATAAGATTGTATGGTCGCACCCATTTGCTTGAGCTAATTTAGCTTTATCATCTGATCCAACAGTGCCAATAACATTAGCGCCTATGGCTTTTAACCACTGACATGCAATAAGACCTACGCCACCTGCTGCAGCATGAAAAAGGACTGTTTGACCAGGCTTAACTTCAAAAGTCCTTCTTACAAGGTATTCTGCAGTCATTCCTTTAAGCATAATAGCCGCAGCTAATTCATCACTTATATCATTTGGTATCTTCACTATATTGTTAATAGGCATTACTCTTTTTTCTGAGTAGCTTCCTAGTGGGGGTGAAGCATANGCTACTCTGTCACCTTCTTGAAATTCTNTTACATTTGCTCCTACTTGTTCTATAATNCCNGAAGCCTCCATTCCTAAAGGGGTTGGAAGAGGAGNGGGGTANAAGCCAGACCTAAAATAAGTATCTATAAAATTTAGACCAATAACATTTTGTTTAATAAGAACTTCATTTTCAGNTGGTGCAGGCACATCAACTTCTTCCCAAATCATTTCTTCAGGCCCGCCTAACTTATGAACAATAATTGCGTTAGTTTTCATTTTTGCTCCTTTTTATATTATAACAATGATTTTTTTAACAAAGCTAGAGTTCTAGTATCGCTAATTTCTGCAGCACCCCTGTCATAATTTGCTCCTCCAGTACGCGCAAANCCATGATCNCAACCGGAATAATTATGTAATGANACTAAATTATTATNAGCGAAAGTTTCTTGTAATTCNTTAATAGTTTTGGCTGGCACAAAACTGTCATTTTCAGCGAAATGCATCATGATGGGTTTTCTTATCATATTTTTGTTTTGTAGGTTTTTTTCAATTCCTACGCCATAATATGCAACAGCGGCNTCTATATCTAATTGGCAGCCAGACATGAAAGACAATAAGCCGCCAAGACAATATCCTAAAACAGCAGTTTTTCCAGAAGTGTTTTCGTTTTCTCTCAGCCAGCGTAATGATGCCGCTATGTCATCAAGNGCTTTTTCTGTGTCAAAAGTTTTATATAGTTCAAAGGCTTGCTGTGTTGCAGCCTCTGATTGGTCTGGAAGTTCTGTTAGTGGCTCTGATTGTCTCCAGAAAAGATCAGGAATTAATACTGCAAAACCGTGCGCCGCATATCTATTTGCCATTTCTTTTAAAAATGGACTAATACCAAAAATTTCCTGTATTATTACCAAGCCAGGAGGTCGCGGCAAGTCAGAAACATAAGGGCGAGATGTATAGTAAGCTTTAAAAGCTCCAGAATCGTCTGATGAGTTTATGTCTACATATCCTGAGGGCATATATTTCTCCTTATGTAATTATAATTAATATATTAAATAATTTAATATATTATATATGTATAATTAAGTATACTTGTTTCACGTGAAACATTTAAAGTTGNGGCGCTAAAAATGAGTCTTCATAAAAAATATAAATATCATATATTTTTTTGTACCAATAAAAGAGAAGAAGGCCANCCAAGAGGCTGTTGCGCAGACAAATCTTCCTTGAAGTTAAGAAATATTATGAAAATTAAAACAAAAGAGCTTGGGCTTAAGAATATTAGGATTAATGCTTCTGGATGTTTAGATAAATGTGAATTTGGACCTACAATGGTTGTATATCCGGAAGCTATTTGGTATACCGTAAAAAATGAGAAGGATGTCGAAGATATTATCAACAGCCATCTTTTAAAAGGAAAGCCCGTTAAAAGGCTTTTGGCTCTTAAATAAGCATTGAAACATGATTCCTAACGAAACTATATATGCGCTTTCTAGCGGCCAATTACCGGCCGCTATTGCGGTAATTAGAATTAGTGGCAGCAAGACAAAGGAGATAATGTCTTTGATTATAGGGCATACACCTAATGAAAGAATTTTAGAGCTGGTTAAAATAAAAGATTTTGAAACGAATGAAGTNTTAGANCAAGGGCTGGCGNCATTTTTTGATGCCAAAAGAAGCATAACNGGAGAAGATTTGGCAGAGNTGCATGTTCATGGTTCTCACGCGGTGGTCCAAGATTTATTTATAGTGCTTAGTAGGATTAGGGGGGTTCGTCCTGCAGAACCAGGAGAGTTTACTAAAAGAAGCTTATATAATGGAAAGATTGGCCTAATGGAAGTTGAGGCGCTTTCAGATCTAATTGAAGCCGAAACTTCTTTACAAAGAAAGCAGGCAATAAATCAAATGCGAGGAAACTTGTCTAAAAAGTATATTGCTTGGAGANAGGATTTAATTAAAATAAGAGCTGAATTAGAGGCAGNACTNGATTTTTCAGACGAATTAGATGTTGANTCGAACAATAGAGNAGAGCAGCAAAAAAATGTTATAAAAAAACTGATAACAAATATCAAAAATGAGTTAAAAAGGGGCGAACAAGGAGAGCTTATAAGGAGAGGCGTTAAGGTTGCCCTTATTGGTGCGCCAAATGTAGGAAAATCTAGTTTAATAAATTTATTGTTGAAAGAAAAGCGTGCGATAGTTTCTCCAGAGGCAGGAACAACGAGGGATGTTATCGAGGCCAGGCTTAGTTTGAATGGAATTTTTGTATATGTATACGATACTGCAGGAATTAGAAGCACAAAAAATCGCATAGAGTTCGAAGGAATTAAAAGAAGTAAAAATATAGCAAAAGCGGCAGATATAATTGTTCTTATTAGCGAACCCCGCAAAAAAAACAACAGGGTTTTGGAAAACAAAATAGTTGGAAATAGTAATATTATTGAGGTAACAAATAAGATCGACCTTTATCAAAATATAAATATAGACGGGCTAGCTTTATCGTGTAAAACTAGGAAAGGGTTTAAGGGTTTTGTAAAGGCATTAGAAAAAGAAGTAGAAAAAATTATTGGAAAGAAAAATGAAGAAGCAGGTCCAACAAGATTAAGACATGTTTCAAATTTAAAATACTGCCTTTCTTATTTAAGGAAAAGTTTGACACAATTAAGTAATAATAATATTGAAATATCTGCTGAATATTTGAGGGCGGCATCGGTTTCATTAGGAAGGGTAGTTGGCTCTATAGATGTTGAAGATGTTTTGGACAGGCTTTTCAAGGGCTTTTGTATAGGCAAATAATGTTTCACATGAAACATTCTTAAAAATATTGTAAAAAGAATTATGGAAAAAAAAAATAATAAAGTTGATGTAGTGGTTATTGGAGGGGGGCATGCAGGCTGCGAGGCCGCCTCTTCTTCTGCGCGTATGGGAGTTAAAACGTTATTGATTACGCAAAACCCAAAAAAAATAGGTGAAATGTCTTGTAATCCTGCAATAGGAGGAATTGGTAAAGGCCACTTGGTTCGGGAAATTGATGCNTTAGATGGTTTNATGGNAATAGTNGNAGACNTNGCAGGAATTCAATTTAGGGTTCTAAANAGAAGTAGNGGNGCTGCNGTTAGGGGCNTAAGGTGTCAGGCAGATAGAAAAATTTATANAAAAGAAATGCAAAGCTTGTTAAAAAACCAAAATCACCTGGAAATTTTTTCTGGCACTGTAATAAAATTTATAAAAAATTCAAATGAAGTATTAGGTGTAGAATTGGAAGGAGGTAAGAAAATTTTAGCAAGAGCTATAGTTCTTACGACAGGCACTTTTTTAAATGGCGTTATTCATATAGGAGAAAAAACAATTCCTGCAGGCAGGGTTGATGAGCCGCCTTCCGTATCTCTTGCAAACGATCTTCATCTTTTAAATCTTAAAATGGGAAGGCTGAAAACAGGTACGCCGCCTAGGTTAAATAGAGATTCGATAGATTGGGATGTATTAGAAAGTCAAAAAGGTGATGATGTTCCGGAAATGTTTTCATCCTATAATGAGTTGCCAGTCAATAAACAAGTTGATTGCAAAATAACGTACACAAACGAAAAAGTACATGATTTAATTAAAAATAATATACAGAAATCAGCCATGTATTCAGGAAAGATTAGTGCTAAAGGGCCGCGCTATTGTCCTTCTATAGAAGACAAAATTATGCGTTTTGCCGACAGACCTCGCCACCAAATTTTTTTAGAGCCAGAAGGCTTGGATGACAAAACTATTTACCCCAATGGAATTTCAACTTCTTTGCCGCTTTCTGTACAAGAAGAAATGATAAGGTTGATGCCTGGCTTAGATAATGCTGAGATAATCAGGCCCGGATATGCAATAGAATATGATTATGTAGACCCTAGAGAGTGCATGTCTTCTTTAGAATTAAAAAAAATTTCTGGTTTGTTTTTGGCCGGGCAAATTAATGGTACAACTGGATATGAAGAGGCTGCAGCGCAAGGTATAATTGCTGGAATAAATGCTGCTTTAAAAGTGCTTAATAAAGAACCTTTTGTTTTAGATAGATCAGAGGCATATATTGGCGTAATGATAGATGATTTGGTAACTAGGGGGGCACAAGAGCCATATAGAATGTTTACCTCAAGGGCAGAATATAGATTGCTGCTTAGGGCTGATAACGCAGATCAGCGTTTAACAGAAAAAGGAAGGAAAATAGGAGTCGTATCAGAAAGGCGCTGGAATACTTATGCTAAAAAAAATAGGAGTTTAGTTGAGGCATATAATTTGTTAAAAAGTTTAAGCCTTACTCCAGATGAGGCAAAAAAATTTGATATAAATATTAGAAAGGATGGGGTTAGGAGAGATGCAATATCTTTGCTTACATACCAAAGCATAAATTTTGATATGTTAAAAAAAATATGGCCAATGTTAAAAAAGATAAATAATGATATAGCTAAGCAAATAGAGATTGAGGCCAAATATGCAATATATTTAGAAAGGCAAATAAAAGATATAAGCTCATATAAAAGTGATAATAATATGCATATCCCCATAGATTTTAACTATCTTTCAGTTGGTTCATTGTCTAACGAATCTAAAGAAATTTTGAATAATGCACGACCTCAAACTATTGCACAGGCGGCTGCTTTGCCTGGTATTACGCCAGCAGCCATAAATGCAATTTTAATTTATATGCGTAGGAAGGTTGCTTAATATGGGAGAAAACCCTTTAGGATTTAATAAGGAAATAATAAAAAAGTTAAGGCTGTATGAAAAGTTATTAATAAATTGGCAGAAAAAATTTAATCTAGTTAGTAATAATAGTATGTGCGATCTTTGGAATAGACATATAATAGATAGTGCACAGTTATTAAGTTTGTTGCCTAAAGAAAAAAAAAATAAAATAACCTATGATATTGGCTCTGGCGCAGGTTTTCCAGGCATGGTTCTGGCTATTTTAGGCAGAAAAGATATAGTTTTATGTGAATCAAATACGAAAAAATGTCTCTTTTTAAAAGAAGTTAGCAGAAATTTACAACTAGATGTGATCATTGATAATATTAGAGCAGAAAGCCTTCCTAAGAGTAGTGGTTGTGCAGTATTGGCAAGAGCGGTGGCGCCATTAGAAAAGTTAATCTCTATTTCTTTCCCAATATTAGAGGCGGGAGGTATTGCCATTTTCCCTAAAGGAAAAAGTTGGAATAAAGAATTAAGGCTAGCGCAAAGAACATTTTTACTGGAATTTGATTTAGTTAAAAGCATAACATCTGAATTAAGTTATATTTTTGTTATTAAGAAAGTTGAGAAAAAAATTGGATAATAGTGATTTAAAAGGCAAATTAGTTGCGGTTACAAATCAAAAAGGAGGGGTAGGAAAAACTACTACAGCAATTAATATAGCCACATCATTAGCTGCAATAAACAATAAAGTATTACTTATAGACCTAGACCCACAAGGTAACGCATCTACCGGCTTAGGAATAGGTTTAAATGATAGGTTTCCAGGATCGTATGAGATGCTTGGTGAGCTTGATGATTTAAACGAAGCAATTAAAGCTACTGTAGTGCCTGGATTAGAAATAATTTCTGCGACAGTTGATTTGAGCGCCGTCGAAATAGAGTTGGTAGACGAAAAAGATAGAATGCATAGGCTTCATAAACATGCAGCAAAATTAAAGAAAAAGTATAACTATATATTTATCGATTGCCCTCCATCTCTTGGTTTGTTGACTATAAATGCTTTAATAGCAGCTGATTCATTATTGATACCGCTACAGTGTGAATTTTTTGCTTTAGAAGGTTTGTCGCAGCTAAATAAAACAATAGAAAGAATAAAATTAAACTTAAATGAAAAAATTTACATAGAAGGCATTTTATTAACTATGTATGATAAAAGAAATAGAATTAGCGAAGAGGTAAAAAAAGAAGTGGTAAAGTATTTTGGTAAGGATGTTTTTAATACAATAATACCTAGAAATGTCAAATTATCAGAAGCGCCATCGCATGGATTGCCTGCAATATTATATGATTTAAATGCTTCTGGAAGCAAAGCATATATTAAATTGGCTCGAGAAATGATTAGAAGATTAAAAAGGAGATAATAATGGCCAAGAATAAAAGAGGTTTAGGCAGGGGGTTGGACGCTTTATTTGATGAAGAATTTGTGAAATCAGATGGAGAAAACAATAAAAATACAAATTTTATTTCTATAGATTTATTGGAAAGAAACCCTGATCAACCTAGAAAAGAATTTAATGAAAAAGCGTTAAATGATCTTGCTCTTTCAATTAAGGAAAGAGGAATTATTCAGCCAATAGTAGTAAGAAAAAAGTCAAAGAAAGAAAAAACATGGAAGATTATAGCAGGAGAAAGAAGATGGAGGGCAGCTCAAAAAGCAGGTTTGAAAGACGTTCCTGTTACCATTCAGGATATAAATGAAGAACAGGTAGCTTTGATTGCCTTAATAGAAAATATTCAAAGAGAAGACCTGACTCCGTTAGAAGAAGCGCAGGGGTTTAAAAATTTAATTGAAAATTATTCTATCACTCAGGAACGATTAGCTGTAAAAGTGGGAAAAAGTAGAGCATATATAGCGAATTTTTTAAGACTATTAACTCTTCCTAATAATGTTAAATCATTGCTTCAAAGTGGCAAACTTACTGTAGGGCAAGCAAGACCAATAATAGGTCATAAAGATGCATCAGTTTTGGCAAATCAGATATTGTTGCACAATCTAAATTCTAGACAAGTTGAGAACCTTGTAAGAGACTATAAAAATAAGAAAGTTGTTAATAAAAATAAAAAAGATCCAAATATAAGAGATTTGGAAAATCAATTAGAAAATATTTTAGGTATCAAAACAGCAATAAATGATAAAAATGGTTCTGGAACAATCTCATTTGTATACAAAAATCTTGATCAATTAGAAAATTTAATAAATAAAATTAGGAAATAGCTTATTGGGCTCTGGCTATTATACTCATTGTTAGAATTGTTTGTTTTATTATAAGGTTAGGTGATGCTTTTGCAGATTTACAGTAAACTTCTGCAGAACTTAATAAATTTAATATTTTCTCAATTTTATTCTCGGTTAATGATAAAAGCTGTTTCTTTATATTTTGTTTTCTTTTAAAAAAAATAGGAGGCTTAAAGCTATTAATAGCAAAATCTATATTGTTGTCTTGGGATAATGTTTTTAAAGCTAATAAATTTTGTAGCTGTCTAATAAACAATCTTATAATTGATATAGCATTAGTTCCTTGACTTTGTATTCTAAATAAAATTGAAAAAGATCTTTCTACATCACCAGACAAAGTACAATCATATAGCTCATCAATATTTGTGGCTGACGAATCTTCAATATAAGATAGTATATCATTATTTGTTAATGTTTTATTATTACCTGATAGTAAAATTGCTTTTTCAATTTCAGATAAGGTAACTTGTCTGTCTTCCCCTAAATAGCTAGCAAATAGCTCTTTAGTATCTTTATCTATTTTAATATTTTCTTTAATAAATTTCTTATTAATAAGATCTAAAATTGTATTTTTGTCGTCCATATAGCAAGGAATAGAAACAGCTGTACTATGTCTCTCAAAAAAAGTTCTTAATTTAGATCTCGGGCTCAGGTTATCCGCTGTCAATAAAACTAGAGACGAGTTTTCTGGGTTTAATAAATAATTTGTAATTATGTCTATTAATTTATCATTGGCATTTCTAATCTTTATTAATTTTTTATCATTTAACAATGAAAGAGATTTCGCTTCTATTTCTAAATTTTCTGGATTATTTAGCAAATTATTAGTTTCTATATCAAAAATATTTAATTTTGACGCTTGGCTTTCTTCTACTTTAAAAAAATTATGTATTAATAATTTTGTTCTTTCATTTATAAGGCCGTAATCGACGCCGTAAACAAGAACTGCGAATGGATGTTTATCAAAATTTTTACAATAATCATCAATTTTAAAGTTATTAATTTTCATTATTCACAGCATATAAATAGATTTTATTAAAAATAATTTCTTTTAGGTTTTTAACTATCAATTCCTCAGTATATTTTTCAGAAGCTAAAGTACTAATAATTGCGTCTTCTAATACATTATACTCAGAACTTGAGTATACTGTATCATTATAAATATTTTTATTATCAGCTATATTTTTTAATGAAAAAGATGTAGTTAATTTTATCTCGTATCTTACTGTTCTGTTGGTATTTGATCCAATTAATTCTGTTTTACTTTTAGTAATTTTCCAGTTTAAAAGATATTTTTTAGGTTTTGAAGAATTGGGACAAATAGAATTATTTAATTCGTTTTTAAAACTTTCTTCATAATGCTTAGAGCCAGGTTGTGTATCTGCTATTTTAATTTCGCATAGGAAGTCTGAAAACGTTTGTCCTTGATACATTGGTTTAAAATTACAGCCCAAAAACAAAAGAAAAATTATTAAAAAAAAATAATTTAATTTATAAATATTTTTAATATTATATGACAATATTCACCACTTTTCCTGGAATTGAAATAATTTTTTTAGGCGTATTGTTGTTTAATGTTTTTTTAATATTATCTAAATTTAATATAATCTTTATTATTTTATCCTTATTATCTTTATCAGATTGATTTATCTCTATAGTATTTTTTAATTTACCATTAATTTGTATTGCTAAAGTTATATTATTATTTTGTAATAAGCTTGCATTTGCTTGAGGCCAGCTAACATCTGTAATCATTTTATCTTTATCTAATATATTCCAGAGCTCTTCAGCTATATGTGGAGTCATAGGAGCAAGCATTAATATAAAAGCTTTCCATCCTTCAAGAACTATTTGTTCAGTGATTTCATTATTTGATTTAGATTTATTTGTTAAAAGTACATTGGACAATTTTCTTATTGCGGCAACTGCACTATTGTATTTAAATTCCTCTATAGAATTTGTTGCTTCTTTAATCGATTTATGAATATTTTGTCTTAGAGATAAATTATCACCTTTAGCGTCATTTAAAATTTCTAAATTTTCCTCATCAAATTTATAATTATGAAAGTGAGTCCAAATTCTTTTTAAAAATTTCCAACATCCTTCAACACCACTTTCACTCCAATCCAGATCCCTTTCTGGAGGAGAGTCAGAGAGCATAAATAGTCTTGCTGTGTCAGCGCCATATTGGTTAATTATAGTCATGGGGTCTACAATATTTTTTTTAGATTTTGACATTTTTTCGGATCTGCCAATGATGATCTCGGATTGATCTTTTTTGTTAAAAGCTTTATTTCCTTTTAGTTCTATTTCAGAAGGTTCTAGCCATCCGTCCTTTCCCTTATATGTTTTATGGCAAACCATACCCTGACAAAAAAGACCTTCAAATGGTTCATCAAAATTAATATATTTTGTATCTTTTAGGGCTTTAGTAAAAAATCTAGCATATAGTAAATGTAATATAGCGTGTTCAATTCCGCCTACATACTGTTGAGGGGGGCACCATCTTTGCACTTCCTTTTTATCGATCGGCTCTTTTGATTTAGGCGATGGATATCTAAGTGGATACCATGCTGAGTCTACAAAAGTATCAAATGTTTGGGTTTCTCTTTTTGCTTCACGACCACATTCAGGGCAGGTAACTTTTTGCCATGTTTGATGATGATCAAGTGGGTTGCCAATTTTATCAAAGGTAACATCTTCTGGCAGAAGAACAGGTAAATCATCTTCTTTTACTGGAACTATGCCACAGTGATCACATAAAATAATAGGGACCGGACATCCCCAATATCTTTGTCTAGAAGCACACCAATCATGTAATCTAAATTGTTTAGATCGGGTTCCTATATGCTGTTTTTCAGAAATATTTATTATATATTTTTTAGCTTCGTCAGTAGACATTCCATCTAAAAATTCCGAGTTTATTATTTTTCCTTTGCCTGTATAAGCCTCTTGTAAAATATCATTTTTTATACTTTCTTTGTTCTCAACTACTTGTTTGATAGGCAAATTCATTTTTTTAGCAAAATCATAGTCTCTTTGGTCATGAGCTGGAACTCCAAATATTGCACCAGTTCCGTAACTCATAAGTACAAAATTAGCGACATAGACAGGTAAATTTTTATTTTTTAAAAATGGATGCTTTACTTTTATATTAGTGTTGAACCCTTTTTTGTCTACTTTTTCTAGAGCTTCTTCAGAAGTTCCGACTTTATTACATTCTTTAATAAATGCCTTTAAGTCATTATCTTTTTGTGCACAAATTTTTGTTAATGGATGATCTGGAGCTATTGCTAAGAAACTGCAACCAAAGATTGTATCTGGCCTGGTAGTATAAACTTCAATTTCTTTAATTTTAGAGTTTTCAGAAATATTTTTTGTTATTGAAAAACTTAATCTTAAACCTTCAGAACGGCCTATCCAGTTGTTTTGCATTATTTTTACTTGATTAGGCCAATTACTTAGCTTATCTAAACTATCTATTAATTCATCAGCATAATCAGTAATTCTAAAAAACCATTGAGGAAGCTTTTTTCTTTCTACAAGGGCACCTGACCGCCAACCTTTTCCATCTATAACTTGTTCATTAGATAACACTGTTTGGTCCACGGGGTCCCAATTTGCCCACGCTTCTTTTCTATATGCCAGATCTTGCTTATAAAGAGATAAGAATATCTTTTGTTGACATTCAATATATAGAGGGTCGCATGTTGCAAACTCTAAATCCCAATCATAACTTAGGCCCATTGCTTTTAATTGGGTTTTCATATTATTTATATTTTTTTTTGTCCATATGGCAGGATGAATTTTATTTTCAAAGGCAGCATTTTCTGCTGGCATACCAAAAGCATCCCATCCCATTGGATGCAATACATTAAACCCTGTTGCTCTTTTATATCTTGCCAATACATCTCCAAGTGTATAAACACGAACATGCCCCATGTGTATTTTCCCTGATGGATAAGGAAACATTTCTAGTACATAATAATCTTTTTTGTTTTGGTTGGATGTTGCTTTATATAAGTTTTTTTCTTGCCAAAATTTTTGCCATTTTTTTTCTACTAATTTTGCATTATACGCATTTTTATTTTCCATGGCCTGCTCTAAATTATTAATTAATATTTTCTATTTTATATTTTCTAGCACTTGTTAGAATCGCATCTTCAATTTTATTGGAAAGAGCTTCATTTGTTTTTTTGTCTACCCATTCATCATTATCATTTTTAATTTTTTTAAAAACAGATACTTTTATAGCATTTACTTTTAATTCTTTTCCAATAATGTAGGCAACAATTTTAAACTTCTCTTTTGAAGTTTCTGAATTTGCATACCAGTCAGTAATAATTACCCCTCCAAAAGGATCTGCTGATTCTAATGGCATAAAAGATAATCTATCTAAAGTTGCTCTCCATAAAAAAGTATTAACCCCAATACCAGTTAAACCTTTATTATCACCACCAGTTATATTATCAAACAAACCTTTGAGTAGTGTTTGTTCTTCAGCTTCTGGATCATAGACGCCTCTTCTTTCTTTTTCCCTTTGTATAGCCAGGTCTTCTTGGGGTGGCGCCCTTTTTATGTCAGCATCTTCTAGATAAGAACAGTTACTGATTGTTATAATGCACAAGCAAGGCATAATTAATAAAGAAATGAACTTATTTATTATATTCATAAATTATCTTCCTATTTGAATTTTATTATATAGATTTACATATATACTTAATTAAAATCAATATTTCATTTATGTATAGGCATAAAAAAAGGGCTGTTATAAAACAGCCCTTTAATTAAGTTTAAATTATTACTTAATATTACTAAAGGATTAGAATCCTAGAGAAATACCAGCAAATAAAACTTGAGGATCTACCTCAGTAGTAGCGTGGTCGCCATCTGAGTGATCGTTGCTTGATAGTTGAACATAAGTGTTAACGCCGCCACCCATGTTATAGCCAATACCAATCATAGTTACTGTATCTTCACGAACATTTCCTGCATCAGCAGAAGTTAGAGTAGTAGCTGCAGCTTGAGCTCTTGTACCTCTAACTAGTTCTTGATGAGCATAACCTACACCTAAAGTAATGTTACCCATAGCGTATGTAGCAGAAACAGTATAACCAGAATCTTTAGCTTTTACTGCATCAGTTGAAGCACCAAAACTATCTCCATTGTCGTAAGCATGAACACCCATTGCTAGGTTACCCATAGTTACTTTAATACCAGCAGCAAATGCAGCAAGATCATTATTAGTTACAGCAGAAGCTGAACCTGCAGATTGACTTTGCGAGTTACCGTTAATAGTACCTACACCAATAGAGTAAGACATTCCGTCCATTTCGCCTGAGTATCCAACAGCAGCATGGATTGTTTCGCCATGACTTGCTGTAGTTTCAGCCTGACTTCTTGCAATACCAGAACCAGTATTAAATTCCATGCTTGGCGTATATGTAAGACCTACAGAGAAACCATTTACTGATGCAAAGTCAACATCAACTCTGTTATTTGCTTGAGCATAATAAGCTTCTGCAAAAGAAACTCCATTAGAACCTAATAGTCCAGCATCAAATAAGAATTGATATCCACCGTCATGACCGCCACCTGGAACCATGTTTCCAATACGTGGAACTGCGCTAGTTACAGCGTCTGCAGCACCACCAATAGTTACAGTCATAGCGTCTGTAGCAACATACATTGAATTAGAAGTTGGAAGGTATGCAGACATTCCTCCTGCAGCCCAATTACCAAATTCCGCCGCAAAAGATCCACCTGCAGTCCAACCATTATCTAATGTTGTATCAGCACCAAATGCAACTCTGTTAAATTTATAAGTGATACCGCCATCTACGTCATCACCTGCACCAATGATTTGCTGTAAAAAGCCGCTTACTTTAGCGTCTGCATGCGCAACACCACTTAGTGCAAAAGCTACTAATGTAGCTAATGTTATTAAAAATTTGTTCATAGTAATCCTCCAAAGAACACTTAAATAATTATAGCATTAATATTAATGCTTTGGCTCATATTAACTCCTAAAATATTGCTCAATCAATGAAAAAAGCTTGTAAAATGCAATATTATTAAAACAATGTTGCAATTATACAACAAGGTTTTTGACAATTAATATTACTTATTTCTTAACGTTTTTGTCGAAGACATCTATTCCTGCGCAGCCATAAATGGGCAAACTTCTTAAATACTTAATATTTTTGTCGTTAATTCCTCCTAGGGCAATAACAGGAACTTTGATGCTTCTACTCATTAATCCCAGCTTAACTACCCCTATGCCTTTTGAGCAAACATGCGAAGAGGTTTTGAATATTGGAGAAACAAATACCAAATTTGCTCTAAGGTTAAGACATTTTCTAGTATCTTTTAAACCATGAAAAGATATGGAAACTATTTTTGTTTTTTTTGGTTTATAGTACATCCATCTAGGTATATGAACCCCATCAGTGTTTGGGGCTTTATATGTAATTCCTGCAACTAAACTAATTAATGATTTGTTTTTGGTTTGATTAATTATTTTTTTTATATTTTTATTCTCATATTTCAAATCATAAGGCCTGATTATTATGCCAATGCTTTTAGGCAATTTCTTAATAGTGAAGTTAGATATTTTAGAATTTTTAGAACTAGTGAAATACCAGCTATAAGGCATCTTTTTTCGGTATTTCAAATTTTTTGGCCTTGCTCTATTATAATAAATAGATCTTGATAGTGTATGAAAAATATATGAACCCACTTTTTTGCCTTTATTATATATTATAAGATTATTAATATAATTTATATAGTAATTTTTTGGAATGACAGGCGGTTATGAAAAATCATGTTGTATCAAATTTAGAAGATCTTAAAAAAGATGTTATGAAGTCATGCATTAGAGCTAATAGAAATATTAAACATATCAATATAGTAGCAGTATCTAAAACTATTAATAAATACTCTATAATTGAGGCTATAGAATTCGGCCAAGTTTGTTTTGGAGAAAATAAAGTTCAAGAAGCAAAAAAAAAGTGGCCTGAAATAAGATCTACATATCCTAAATTAAAATTACACATGATAGGACCTCTTCAAAGCAACAAGGTTAAAGACGCATTGAATATATTTGATGTGATAGAGACTATAGACAGAGAAAAATTAGTTTTAGAAATTTTAAAGCACAAAAAATTGATAAAAAAAGAGCATGAATTTTATGTCCAAGTAAATATTGGAGAAGAAGTCCATAAAAATGGCTGCGCTCCTAACAAGGCTATAGAATTTATAAATGAATGCAATTCGCAAGGTTTAAAAATAACAGGAGTTATGGGTATTGCGCCTTTAAATGTTGCGCCTGCTCCATACTTTGCATTATTAAAACATATAGCAAACAAACTTTCATTAAAGAATATCAGTATGGGCATGAGCATGGATTTTGAAGATGCTATTTATTTGGGATCTACATCTATTAGAATTGGCACTAAAATCTTTGGAGAAAGGAAAAAGTTATAAATAATGAATAACACTTCATTTAAAATTTTTACATTATGTGCTGATACTTTAGTTACTGAAGCTTTTAAATCTATAATATTAGCTAGCGGGTATGAGCATTTTTCACTAAAAGACTTTTCATCCATGAATGATTTGGAGCTATCTAATAGACATGGATTAATTTTAATTGATGAGAATATAATTGTTAATGGACGAAAAGAGAATTATTTAAAGTTTTTTAAAAATTATACCGATTCATTACCTGTATTAGTCGCCGTAAGTGAGTCTGATAAAGAATTTTTAAAGAGAGATATTTTTACCTATGTAACTAAGCCTATTAATATTTCAACTTTGCAACAACTTGCAGAGCCTTATCGAGACAATTTTGCAGATGAGGGATTAAATTTAATTCAATTAGATGATCACTCATACAACATTAACTCTCGCACTTTAGTTTTAGCAGACGGTAAAAATGTAAGGTTTACTAATTTTGAAGGCGGTCTAATGTTAATTTTTATTAAAAATTCTAACAAAACGTTAACTACAAAATTTCTTCTAGAAAATATCTTAGGATACTCTTCTGGTGCGGATTCTAATACTATAAAAACACATATATGGCGTTTAAGAAAAAAATTAAATTATGATAATTTTCAATTCGATATTGTTAATACAAAAGAAGGATATGTTTTCAAAAAATATTAATAATTATCTGTAATCAGGATTTCTATTAGCTGGAGCCCTATTAAAAGGCCCAACCCAAACATTTCCTGAATTTCTATCCTCTTGCCTTAGTTCAAAAACTTCTTTATTTAATTCTTTTTCATTAATTTTTATTATATCTATTATTTTTATATATGTTTTATTCGCATCATTGATAGACCATCCAAGAATTTTAATAGGGTCTATAGAAGTATGCAGTATAATAGGAGGAAAGAAGGAATTATTATTTTTCATTAATATTTTATAAAAAAGATGTTTACCATCTTTCATGTCTATTTCTTTAATCTCTTCAACAAACCCATTTATATTTTTATCATCACGGTTATTGCTCAAGTTTATTTCTGCATTTGTCAAAATATTCCATGGACCTTTATTTTCTAAGTTAGTGGTAAGATTGTCATTTGCGTTGTATAATATTAGATAATGATTGTTGCCAATAATTATTAAATCCTCAGGTTCTTCATATTCTATTCTAATTTTATTTGGTTTCTCAATAATCATCCAACCTTTTATAGATTTGTCATCCGTAGTTTGTTGGAATGTAAATGAAATATTATTTACAGAAGATAAATATTCTTCAAGAAGGCTAATTTTATTTTCATTTAACTCGTCTGCTAGACAATTAGATATTAATAAATATATAATTGTGCATCTTAATAAGTAAGCTTTTAAAGTATTAATATATTTTATCATAATAATTAATTTTTTTGATTTATTAATACTTCTCTTTTTCCTGTTTGGCTAGCTGGAGATATCATTTTTTCAGCCTCCATTACGTCTATTATTCTGGCAGCTCTATTGTATCCTATTTGTAAATGTCTTTGTAAAAAACTTGTGGAAGCTTTTTGTTCTCTAGATATCAAATCTACTGCTTGATCAAATAGTGGATCTAAGGACTTATCATTTTCGTTTTTATATTCTTCATCTGATTCTTCTGATGTTATTTCAAATATATAATTTGGGGAACCTAAATTCCTTAGGAATGAAGATACTTTATCAACTTCTGCATCTGTTACAAATGGTCCATGTATTCTTTGAACTTGACTAGCTGATTCCATAAATAGCATATCTCCCTTGCCCAATAGTTGTTCGGCACCTTGCTCTCCAAGAATTGTTCTTGAGTCAATTTTGCTAGTAACTTGAAAGCTAATTCTAGTAGGTAAATTTGCTTTAATTGTTCCTGTTATTACATCTACTGAAGGTCTCTGTGTTGCGACAATTAAATGTATTCCTGCAGCTCTAGCTTTTTGAGCAAGGGCTTGGATTGACACTTCAATTTCTCTGCCTGCAGTAATCATAAGATCAGCCATTTCATCTATGACAACAACAATATTTGGAAGTATTTCCGTTTCTAATTCATGTTTTTCTGTTTTTGGTTTTCCTGTATCCGGATCAAAACCAGTTTGGTATGTTTTGGTTAATATTTGTCCCTTTTCTATAGATTTAGTAATTTTATTGTTATAGGTATAAATGTTCCTCACGCCTAATTCTGACATAAGTCTATATCTATTATTCATTTCTTTAACAGCCCATTTTAAAGCTACTATGGCTTTTCTAGGTTCAGTTACTACTGGGTGTAAAAGATGAGGAATATCTTCATATACAGATAATTCTAACATTTTAGGGTCTATCATTATAAATTTTAGTCGTTTTGGGTCTAGGTTATATAACATAGATATTATCATCGCATTTACTGCGACGGATTTCCCTGAACCAGTAGTGCCAGCAACTAATAAGTGAGGCATTTTAGCTAGGTCTGCTATAATGGGGTTGCCAGCAATGTCCCTTCCTAAGGCTAATGGTAATTCAAAATTTTTTTCAAATGCTTTAGAGCTAATTATTTCTCTAAGATAGACAGTTTCTCTATCTTCATTTGGCAACTCTATTCCAATAGCATTTCTTCCTGGAACGACAGCAACCCTGGTAGATATGGCACTCATAGATCTTGCTATATCATCAGAAAGGCCTATAACTCTGCTGGACCTTACTCCTGGTGCGGGTTCTAATTCATATCTTGTAACTACTGGACCAGATTGTATTCTGCCAATTTCTCCTCTAATACCGAAGTCGTCTAATACGCTTTCTAGCATTCTTGCAGTATTATCAAGGTGTTCATCATTATTTTTAAATGCTTTTGTAACTTTGGGTTCTTCTAATAGGTCTAAATGAGGAAGTTTGAATATATTTGTTTCACTAGTATTTAGGTCTAATTCTTTTTGTCTTTCATACTCACTTCTTTTACCAAGATAGGGTTTTTTGCGTTTTGAAATATTTTTTTTGGTGTTAGCTCTTTTGTATGTATTTTTTGGGCTAATTAATTTTTTTAAAGTATTTTTAACAACTAAAAAGCTTTTAGTTAAAATTATTTTTAAAGCTTTAAAAGTTAAAACTAAAATATTAGGATAAATAATAAATTTAATACCTACAGAATAAACATATATAACCAAACCTATAAATAAAAAAGCATAGTTTATGAATGAAATATATTTTATAAAATCTAAATATTGAATTAATTCTATTATTAAAAAACTTGCTATTCCTCCTATTTTGCCCGCTTCTACATTTAAATTATTTAAAGAGCTGCATATGAATATAATACTGATTAATAACAATAAAAGTCTAATGAAGAAATTGTTTAGATTATCTTTTTTTAATAACTTGTATCCTATAATAAAAGGCACAAAGGGAATAGCCCAATTAAATTTTCCTAACCAATATTCCGAAGCTCCATTAAACCAGGAGCCAATATAATAAAACCAAATAATTTTTTCTTCTTTAACTGAGGCATATGGGTTGCCATAATCTTCATAATCAAAAAAATATATGGAAAAAAGAAGATAAAAGGCAGCTATGATTAAAATAAAACCTATAAATTGTAAAAGTTTAATTTTTAGCCATGAGGAGTTTTCAGGTTTATTTGTAATGTTTTTTTCCATCATTTCTAATTATTTTTTTTTAAAACATCATAAATTTCTTGAAGTGCGAATTTTGTTTGTTGTAAATTTAGTACAAGCGCGACGCGAATATATTTTTTAGAATCTTTTGCATTTGATAAATATGCGCCTGGCATCACTTTAATATTTTTTTCTCTCCACAATAATTTTGTAATTTTTTCACCATTTTTTACGTTAAGCCATAAATAAAAACCGCCGTCCGGAATATAGAAATTAAACTTATCTTCAAATATTTCTCTAGCAGCCAAAAATTTCTTTTTATATTTTAATCTATTTTTTGAGGCATGTAAGTCATCATTCCAGAGAGATGTCGCAGCTTCTTGAATAGGGATTGGTTGTTGTCCTGCACAAAAATGCCTTAGTTTTTTAAAATTATTAATGATTTTTGCATCTCCAGCAGCAAAGCCAGACCTTAAGCCGGGAACATTTGATCTTTTTGATAATGAATGGAAACATATTATATTATCAAAACTAGTATTTAATTTTATGCATGCTTCTAATATTCCTAATGGAGGTTTGTCGATGTATATGTCAGTATAGCATTCGTCTGCGACAAGAATGATATTATATTTTTTTGCTAAGGATATAACTTTATTCCATTCTTCTATATTTAAAGCTGACCCTTCTGGATTAGATGGGGAACAAATATATATCATAGATGTTTTTTCTAAGGTTTTTTTGTTTACAGAACAAAAGTCAGGTATAAATCTATTTTTTTTCAAAGATTCTATGTAAATAGACTTTGCCCCACTAATTTTTGCTGCACCATCATAAACTTGGTAAAAAGGGTCCGGCATTAATACTATTGGTTTGTTAGTTTTAGCAGATATTGTGTTTACCGAAAGGGCAATATTGAATAGACCTTCCCTAGTCCCGGCTAGCTGAACTATGTTTTGATCTGGATTTAAGGAGCTTTTTGGCAAGTTATATCGTCTTTTCAACCATGCAATACAAGAAATATTTAATTCTTTCATACCTAGGGTAGGCGGGTATTTTTTCCATTTCGAGAAGTTTTTATTAATAATTTCTTTTATAAAATTAGGAGGTTGATGTCTTGGCTCACCTATAGATAAAATTATAGGACTTTTAGATTTTTTAGTTTTTATATTTTTAAGTAAATTATTTAATCTTTGAAAGGGGTAATCGCTTAATAATTCCAAGCTTTCATTAAATTTTAAATTATTAGTTTTGTTATTCTTCATGCTTAAATTTTTCATTTATAATATATCAAATATTATAACTTCCTATTTCGTTATGGTCTAATATAGTTTTAATTTAAATATTATAAATAGAAGTTTGGCATATATTTTGTTGTTTTTTTAGTATTTTAGTATAAGATTGTTTAATATTTAGACATTTAATTTTTAAAGTGATATTTTTTTAAGCTTTAATAATATATAGGGGGTAATTATGGTTGGTGCGGATACGGCTTGGATTTTGACATCTACAGCTTTAGTTTTATTAATGACATTGCCAGGTTTGGCGCTTTTTTATGGGGGCCTTGTAAGGTCTAGTAATATTTTATCAGTTTTAGTTCATTGTTTCTCAATAGCTTGTTTAGCTTCTGTTGTATGGCTAGTGTGTGGTTATAGTTTATCTTTTTCCGGAGATGGTTCTTATATCGGAGACTTGTCTAAAATATTTTTAAAAGGAGTTTCTACTTCTACGGAAGCGGGCAATTTGCCTGAAGATGTATTCTTTATGTTTCAAATGACTTTTGCAATTATAACTCCTGCCTTAATAGTAGGAGCATATGTAGAAAGAATTAAATTTTCTGCTGTTTTGTGGATTTCAGGCCTTTGGTTGATAGCAGTTTATGCTCCTGTTACTCATTGGATTTGGGGCGAAGGATGGTTGGCCCAAATGGGTATTCAAGATTTTGCGGGGGGGTTAGTTGTTCATTTAAATTGTGGAATCGCCGCTTTAGTAATTGCTAAAATGTTAGGAGCAAGAAAAGGTTTTCCAGATGATGTTAAGCCACCACATAATCCCGCATTAGTTTTTGTAGGAGCAACTATGCTTTGGGTAGGATGGTTTGGTTTCAATGGAGGCTCAGCATTGGCTGCAGATGGTGCTGCCGGCATGGCAATAACAGTTACGCATATTTCCGCAGCGGTTGCTACTTTAACTTGGATGGGAATAGAATGGTCCAGCCATGGAAAGCCTACACTAGTAGGGGCAGCTACTGGAGCAATAGCAGGACTGGCTACAATAACTCCTGCCTCAGGATTTGTGGGTCCCACAGGGGCAGTTATTATTGGACTTCTTGCAGGAATAATTTGTTATAAAATGGTTGGAATTATTAAAAACCAGTGGAAAATAGATGATGCATTAGATGTTATGGCTGTTCATGGCGTAGGTGGAGTTTTAGGAATTTTACTTACTGCACCTTTGGGAGCCACTCAATTTGGAGGCTTAGGTTTATCTGAAGTTAGTATAGGTAATCAATTTATTACTCAGTTAATAGGGGTAATAGCTGTAGGTTTGTGGTGCTTAATAGTCACTTGGATTATTACATTATTGGTTCAGAAAACTGTTGGGCTGCGAGTTAGTGATGATGAAGAGACCGAAGGACTGGATACTTCTATTCATGGTGAAAAAGGCTATAATTCATAAACAAATAGGATAAGGAGTTATTTTTATTTCTCCTTATCCTTTTATTATATTATTTAAAGACTCCGCTAAATTTATAAGTTTTTCGTCATTGTTTTTATTCATACATATCATTAGACCAATAGGTAAGTCTGTTGGACAAGGAAGAGTGATAGCACACATTTTTAAGGAATTTGCTATCCTAGTGTTTCTTAATGCTAAAGCATTATAATGGTCATATACTTTTTCATTATTTTCCACTTTATGAATCTCAGGAGGTAAAATTGGAATAGTGGGCATTATAAAAGCATCATAACTTTCATAATTATTATTTAACTCTTTAGAGAAATAATCTTCCGCACCGTAAATTTTTTTTAAACTGCTCTTATTTATATTTTTGCCTTTAAGCATTCTATTAAGTACATTTTTGTCAAATAAATTAGCATTTTTATCTACTATTTTGTTCCATTTATTATATGCTTCAGCTATGGTTGTGCCTCCGTTATGCTCAAGTAAGAGTTTATGCATTTCTTCAATTTCAGTAATTTTTTTTTCTATTATTGATACACCAGCTTTTGATAATTTATTTACTGTTAATTCTATAACATCAAGAACTTCGTTATCACAATTTTCTATTAACATTCCCTTTGCAAAAATTAATTTAATATTTTTGTGATTTAATTTTTCAAAATTAAAATACGCAGTTTCAGATAAAATAGAAAATAAAATACTTATATCTTTAACACTTTTAGCTAAAGGTCCGACGGTATCATAACTAGAAGCTAATTCTAATACTCCATCTAATGATATTCTGCCAATTGAAGTTTTAAGGCCAATTAGCCTATTCCAGCAAGCTGGTATTCTTACAGAGCCTCCTGTATCTGTTCCAAAGCTGGCAGCGCATAAACTGCTAGATAAGGCAACTCCTGACCCTGATGAAGAGCCTCCTGGAACTCTAGCAATGTCATGCATTATTGTGTTTTCAGGAGTTATAAAATGAGAGTTAGTGCCTAGTCCTCCTAATGCTAGCTCTACTGTAGCAGTTTTTCCAAGTTGAATAAGCCCTGCTTTTTTGGCTAAATTTACTGTAGTAGCATCTTTTTTTGCTGGAGTATTATCTCTTAGAGACATGCTTCCTCCAACTGTGGTAAAATTTTCAAAATCAAATAGGTCTTTCCAAGCAACAGGCACGCCATCAAAGGGACTGAGAGGATTATTTTCTTGTAAGCGATTATGTGAATTTTCAGCTTCAATTAAAGCTCTTTCTTTGGATAAAATAGTATATGGATTAGGGCGGCTAAATGATTCAATTTTGTCATAATAATAATTAACTAATTCAATAGGAGATATCTTTTTATTATGAAGCAGTTGCGCTATATCATAAGCTGAGTAAGAGTTTATATTTTTAGGTATTTGCATACTTTATTGTGCCATAGTATTTATGATACTTAAACTTTTTAATTTGTAAGGTAAATATGTCTGATTTAAATAAAAACACTTTATACAGCGATGTTGTAATATGTGGAGGCGCTTTAGCAGGAATGACTTTAGCTTTAGCTTTCATCAAAAATGGATTTAATGTTGTAATGGTTGATCCTAAAACAGTGAAAGATTTGATAAATTTTGATAAAAGAACCACGGCTATTGCAGAAGGTGCTAAAAATTTCTATGACACAATAGGAGTTTGGAAAAAAGTTAAAAGGTTTGCGGAACCCATTAAAATTATAAAAATTAAAGATGGTAGTTCTAAAATTGATCTGAATTTCGATTGTAAGCAATTTGAGGATAATACAAATGTAGATAGTTTGGGCTATGTATTAGAAAATGTTCATTTATTAAAACAAATAAACTCTACTATTGAGGGTTATCGTAATAAAGAAGGGTTGATTAAAAGGATTAAAGCAAGAGTTGTATCCATAGATTCTAACAATTTAAATTCAAAGGTTATTCTTAGCAATAAAATGGAAATATCTTCTAGCTTGGTAGTAGCTTGTGATGGCAAACATTCTATAGCTAGAAATATGATGAATATTGGAACAAAGAGTTATTCTTATAAACAAGAAGCGTTTGTATGCACTATTTTACATGAAAAAAGACATGATAATATAGCTTTAGAAAAGTTTTTGCCAGGAGGTCCTTTAGCTATATTACCAATGAAAAAATATAAAAATATGTATCGTTCGTCTGTAATATGGTCAGATGGAAGAGAGGTTTCTAAAAGTAGATATAATTCATCTATGAATAATACTTCAAATATTGAATCTGAAATAGAAGATCATTGTAAAGATTGGTTAGGAAAAGTAAAAGTAGATAATTTTAAGGCGTTGTTTCCTCTAGAATTAACCATGCCAAAATCTATGATTGAGAACAGATTTATTTTGATAGGAGACTCAGCGCACAGCATTCATCCTATTGCAGGTCAGGGCTTTAATTTAACCATAAGGGATATTAAAAGTTTTGTAGAAGATTGTCATAAGAGAAAATCACTAGGTTTAGACATAGGAAGTAAAATATTTTTAAAAAATTTTGAAAGAAAGAGAATACTAGACATAACTAGCTTGGTTCGTTCAACACATATATTAAATAAGTTATTTGAAAACAACGGCCTGTCAGTAAAATTTTTTAGACGTTTAGGTCTTTCGGCAGTGAGTCGATCCAAAATTATAAAGAAGATTTT
>PAYS01000025.1 GCA_002715265.1 Candidatus Pelagibacterales bacterium | reverse complement strand
ATCAATATAAATTAAGAGATAGAAGATATGGAAAGCTAAATGAATAATTTAGTTTTCAATATAAACTTTTTAAAAAGAGTACTTTCATCTTTATTTTTAATATTTATAGCTTTCTTAAGTTTATTATCAAATAATTATATATTAATTAGTGTTTTACTTATCCTTATATGTATCCTTACTTATGAATGGGTAAATATTACTGAAAATGTTAATAACAAAATTATTATATTTACCAGAAGTTTAATAAATATATTTATATTTTTATTAAGTCTATTTAATATTATGTGGTCGGTATTATTTTTATTATTAATTACTATTATTAATGTTGCTTCTAAAAATCATCCTAAAGTTAAATCTTTATATATTCATTTTGGNCCGTTTTATATTTGTTTTCCTTTAATATTTTTATATTCGTTAAATTTAGAAATTGTTAATGGATATCTAATTGTTATTTGGTGTTTATTAGTAGTTTGGTTTACGGATACATTTGCTTATATTGGAGGTAGTATATTTAAGGGTAAAAAGCTACTCCCAAAAATATCACCTAATAAAACTTTTTCTGGGGCTATTTCAGGTTTATTAGGAGGAATATTAATTTCAATTTTAACATTTATGTATTTAGAATATGATATTTTAAATTCTATATTACTAGGGTTGTTAGTTTCTATAGTTGCTCAAATTGGTGATTTNTTTGAAAGTTATATNAAGAGGATACATTTTATNAAAGANTCTAGTAATTTGATCCCTGGTCATGGAGGAATGTTAGATCGGTTAGATAGTTCTCTACCTGTTTTTTGTTTTGTTTTTATANTNTATAAATTGTTTGTATAAATGAGTAAAGAAGTTAAAACCATATCAATTTTTGGAATTACTGGTTCAGTAGGTAAATCAGCTAAAGATGTAATTCTTGGTGACCCTAATTCTTTTCAAGTAGATACTTTAGTAGCTAAAANAAATGTTAANGAATTAGTTAAAATGGCCATTTTGTTAAAGCCAAAGTTAGTCGCTATTTTTGATGAAAGTAAANATATAATTTTAAAAAATGCNCTTAAGGGATATGAAATTGATGTATGTTCAGGAGAAAAAGAAATAATTNNAGCTTCAAAAAGAAAAGTAGATATATTTGTTGCTGCAATAATGGGATATGCAGGATTATATACTACATATAATAGTATTCCTTATGCAAAAATAATTGCTTTAGCAAATAAAGAAACCATGGTTTGCGCTGGAAATATTATCATGGGTAGGGCAAAGTCTTATGGATGTAAAATCATTCCTATAGATTCTGAACATAATACTTTATTTAGATTAATTGATAAAACAGAATTTAATTATATTAAAAAGTTAATTATTACTGCCTCAGGAGGTCCNTTTATAGATATGGATANAAANGAATTTAAAAATATTTCTCCTAAACAAGCAACAAAACATCCAATATGGAACATGGGACCAAAAATTAGTGTTGACTCTGCTACTATGATGAATAAAGGTTTAGAATTAGTTGAAGCAGCATACTTATTTAATTTAAGTTGTTCAAATATTGAAGTCCTGGTTCATAGACAATCAATTGTGCATGCATTAATTGAATTTGTGGATGGTTTTTTAAAAGCTGGTTTTCATAATCCTGATATGAAAATTCCCATAGCGCACGCATTGAATTACCCTAAAAAAATAAATATTAACTCTAAACATTTAGATTTATCAATAATTCATAAATTAACTTTTGAAAATCTTGATGAGTCAGTTTTTAAGGCTGTAAAANTTTGTAGAGANGCATTTAATAATGGTCCTGAATCNTTAATAGTATTAAATGCAGCAAATGAAGTTGCTGTTGATGCTTTTTTAAAAAATAAAATTCAATTTAATAATATAATTAGTTCTGTAGAAGAAACTTTATCTAAAAGTTTTGAAAATATTAAAGANGATATAAATAATATAAGAGAACTTGATAAAGTTGCTAGAAAAGTTACCTTAAATATAGTTTCAAAGGGGTAGTATGATGACGATTATATGGTTTTTAATATTATTGACTATTATAGTTTTTGTTCATGAAATGGGACACTATCTTGTTGCAAGAATTAATGGAGTAAAAGTAGAAGTTTTTTCTGTTGGATTTGGTAAAGAGTTGTTTGGTTGGAATGATAGTTTAGGAACNAGGTGGAAAATATGTTTTATCCCATTAGGAGGATATGTAAAATTTTTTGGCGATGCTAATTTAGCTAGTTCTTTAAGTGATAAAAATTTAGCTTCATATACAAGTGAAAAACTTAATAAGACTTTTATTAGCAAAACATTGAGTCAAAAAGCTGCCATTGTTTTTGCTGGTCCATTTGCAAATTTTTTATTTGCATTTTTAGTTTTTTTTCTAATGTTTCAATTTATAGGTACAGCTAAAGATACAAAAATTTTAAATATAGTTAATGATATAGTCTCTGCTTCTCCAGCTGATAAAGCTGGTATCTTTATTGGAGATGAAATTATAGGTATAGATGGATCAAAAACTTATGATTTTTATGATATAAAAGAAATAGTAGAAAAAAACCCATCAAATGAATTAAAATTTACAGTTATAAGGTTTGGGAAAGAGATTGAATTAATTGTAGTGCCTGATTTGATTGAGGACGTAGATGAAAGAGGAAATAATATAAAATATGGAAGAGTTGGTATATCTCCTAAGTATGAAATAATTTATGAAAAATTAAGTTTATTTAATTCATTAAAAAAGTCTCTTAATGATACAGCATTGTATACTATAAAAACTTTTGAAGGTATTGCTGAAATTATTACAGGTAAAAGGAGCGCNTCAGAGTTAGGCGGACCTATTATGATTGCTACTGTGGCTGGAAAAGCGGCTGATAGAGGTATTGAACCTTTTCTTTTTATTATGGCAATTATTTCAATAAATTTAGGTTTGATTAATCTATTTCCAATTCCTTTACTGGATGGAGGTCATTTNTTTTTGTTTCTTGTTCAGGCAATAAAAAAATCACCTATTAACGAAGATTTTTTAAAGTATTATTCCATGGTAGGAATAGCAATATTACTAGGATTAATGATATTAGTAAATTATAATGATTTATTTAGGTTGTTAAATTNATTAAAGTANAGATAATAAGTNATTAATAATTAAGGATAGAGATGCTTAAAAAATTTTTTTTATTTATTGGTATATTTTTTATTTTAACTTGTAATCTTTGGAGTCAAGATTACATTGAAAAAATACTTATTCAAGGAAATCAGAGAGTAGAATTAGAGACTATTAATTCATATATTAATATTAAATCAGGNGATAATTTTGATCAAGACGCTATAAATANTTCTTTAAAAAATTTATTTGCATCAGGTTTTTTTTCGGATATTAAAGTTAGTCGTCAAGACTCCACATTAATATTTACATTAATTGAGAATCCTATAGTTAATCGTGTAGTATTTGAAGGTAATAAAGATATAGATGATGAAGAATTAGAATCAGAAACAAGATTAAAANCTAGATCTTTATTTACTAGGTCTAAAGTACAAGCAGATATAGATAGAATATTAAATTTATATAAAAGTAATGGAAGCTTTTCTGCCGTTGTAGAACCAAAAGTAATTAGTTTATCTCAAAATAGAGTGGATATAGTTTTTGAAATAGAAGAAGGTAAAAATACTGTTGTTGGTTCTATTTCTTTCAATGGTAATAATTATTTTTCCGATCGTAGGTTAAGAGATATTATTATAACTAGGCAAACTCGTTGGTATTCTATTTTAAGTGCAACGGACAAATATGATCCAGACCAAATAGCTGCAGATAATAACTTGCTAGCAAATCATTATAAGAATAATGGATTTGCTGATGTTGAAGTAAACTCTGGGGTAGCTCAGTTAGATGATACTAAAACTAGTTTTAATATTATTTTTGATATAATTGAAGGAAAGCAATATAAATTTGGTGATATTCTTATATTAACTGGTATTNNTGATATAAATNTAGAAGATATAAAAGANGNCATGAGAATTGAAAAAGGTGATACATATAGTTCAAATAAAATTGAAGAAAGTATTAAATTTATCATAAAAAATGTTACTCAACAGGGTTTTCCTTTTGTAGATGTCATACCAGAAGTAGAAAGAATAAAAGATACTGATGAAATTTCTCTAACTTTTAGAATAAATGCAGCTGAAAAAATATATGTAAATAAAATTACTATTAGTGGTAATAATAGAACTCTAGATTCTGTTATTAGAAGNAACTTGAGNCTTGCAGAAGGTGATGCATATGTGCCAAGTTTAATTGCTCGGTCTAAGACTCTTATAGGNAATTTAGGTTTCTTCTCTGCCGTTNATATCCNAGANGAGCCTACNGAGAAATATGGATATTCTAATCTTAATGTTTCCGTTATAGAGCAGTCAACAGGAGAATTATCATTGGGTGGNGGGTATTCTAGTCAAGTTGGAGGTATTGCCAATATTGGTATATCAGAAAGAAATTTTTTAGGAAGGGGACAATTATTAAATTTAAACGCTAAAATTTCAGAGCGTGAAGCAAATTATACAGCTGGATTTAGTGAGCCATTTTTTCTTAATAGAGATGTTTATGCATCATTCAATTTGTTTAATAATAGGATGAATTATAAAGAAAGTAGTTATGAATTAAAGAGAGAGGGTTTTTCATTTAATTCATCTTATAGTTTATCTGAATACTTTCAACAAAGTGTGGGATATAACTTAGAAGAAAGAGATGTAAATCCTGGTTCTGGTGCTTCAGCTTCAATTGTAGCTGAAGAAGGTACAACAGTTATTTCTCAAATTTCTACATCTCTTACTTATAATACCTTAGATAATAATCAGAATCCCACCGAGGGCATGCGAATAGCTGGAGGTAGTTCTTTAGCGGGTTTAGGTGGAGATAAAAAATTATTAAAGTTCTATAATTCTGGTAATTTATATAAATCATATAATGATAAGTTATTAATTCTAGATTTTGGATATAATGCTGGTGTTATTACTGGTTTAGGGGAGGATGTTTTAATTTCAGATAGGTATTTTTTAGGAGGTAATAATTTTAGAGGTTTTAAGCAATCTGGTTTAGGACCTAGAGATAAAAATAGTGGAGATTCTCTAGGAGGTAATATTTATTATACTGGCAGTGTTAAAGCAATTTTTGGAATAGGTTTGCCTCCAGAATTAGGTTTAAAGGGAAATTTATTTACAACAATTGGAACATTAACAGGTTTAGATAAGAGTAGTGTGTCATATCATGATGATAGCTCAATAAGAATGTCTGGTGGTGTAGGAATATCTTGGTCTTCGCCATTTGGTCCAATTAGTGTTATATTGTCTCAAGCTATTTTGAAAGAAAGTTATGATANAACAGAAGCGGTATCATTTGGCATTGGTACAAAATTTTAATATTAAAAAAATGGGATAAATTATGAATATATTTTTTAAAATTATATGTGTATTAAACTTAATTTTAGTTTTTACATTTTCTGCTTATTCACAAGAAAATGAGGATAATTCTGAAGAAAATACGGAATTGCCTATAGTTGGTGAATCCTTTCCTATTGCAGTAGTTGATATGCAATATATTGTCTCAAAGTCATCNGCAGCNGTCAAAGTTAGAGAATATTTAGAAAGTATGAAAGAAAATTTTGGTACAGAAATTAAGACTGAGGAGGAATCTTTAAAACTTATGCAAGAAGAGCTTGGAAGTCAAAGGTCAATATTGCCGCCTGATGAATTTTCNTTAATGGAAAATGATTTTAGAAAAAAAGTTGAAAATTTACAAAAAATTGTTGCTGAAAGAAATAANNTTTTGGAAAATATACTTTCTCAAAGTATTCAAATAATCCAAACTGAAGCAATTAAAATTATAACAACCATTGGAAGAGAACAGGGGCTAGCACTAGCATTGGATACAAGCTCTGTAGTTATTGCTGCAGATACTATAAATATTTCTACAAATGTTATTGAGAGATTAAATACTAATTTGCCTGAAATAGATATGGAAAAAATTGTCGAATCTTTAAAATAGTTTAGGTCATATTTTATGGTTAATAATAGTTTTCATAATGTAGCAGGTCCTTTTTCCTTAGAAATTTTAGCTAAATTAGTAAATGGAAAAATATACGATGGAAGTAAAAATAATGATTTCGGTAGTGACAAATATTTAATTTATGGAGCTTCTGATATTGATAATGCTAAAAAAGATCATATTACATTTATTAGTATAAAAAAAACTATAGCAAAAATTAAAAATAGTAAGGCACTTGCATGCATTGTNGATAAATATAATCCTAAATATTTTCCATCTAATATGGTTTGTTTAGAAGTAAAAGACCCTCATATAGCTTTTGCGACAATTTCGCAAAAATTTTATCCAGATATGNTAGTAAAACCAAAAATTAGCAAAAATTGTGAAATTGCAGATNGCTGCAANTTATCTGATACTGTTAGAATAGATTCTTATGNTGTCATTGAAGGTAATGTAAATTTAGGCAAAAATGTATGGATAGGTAATGGATGTTATATTGGAAAAAATGTAAAAATNAATGATAATACNAGAATAATGTCTAATGTTACTATTGAATGTGCTGAAATAGGATCAAATGTCTTGATATATCCTGGCGTTAGAATTGGTCAAAGAGGTTTTGGTTTTGCACCTTCCAAATATGGACATATAAGAGTNCCACAAGTNGGAAAAGTTATTATTAATAATAATGTAGAGGTAGGAGCTAATTCATGTATAGACAGAGGTAGTTTTGGAGATACAATAATTGGTGAAGGAACATATATTGATAATTTGGTACATGTGGCACATAATGTTAAAATAGGCAAACATTGTGCAATTGCTGGACANGTTGGTATAGCAGGTAGTGCNGTAATTGATGATTATTGTATGTTTGGAGGCCAAGTTGGAATAGGTGGTCATATAAAAATAGGTAAGGGAGTTCAAGCAGGAGGACAGGCGGGTATTACAAAAAATTTAAAGGATGGAAGCAAGGTTAGTGGTACGCCGGCAATTTCATTAAATGATTATCATAGGCAATCAATCTTATTAAAAAAAATAATAAAAGATAAGGATAAAAGATAAATGTCATCAAAAAAGTCATTAAATATAGTAGATATAGAAAAAATAGTAAAAATGCTACCTCATAGATATCCTATGTTAATGATAGANAAAGTTACAGAAATAGTTACTNATAATTCAGCAGTAGGTATTAAAAATGTAACAGCAAATGAACAATATTTTACAGGTCATTTTCCTAATAAAATGGTAATGCCTGGTGTTTTAATGATTGAGGCGATGGCACAGACATGCGCAGTATTAGTAATTGAGACAATTGGGAAGATGTCGGAAGGAAGTTTGGTATATTTCATGTCAGTAGATGGTGGAAAATTTAGAAAGCCAGTAATACCTGGTGATCAGTTAAAAATTAAAGTTATAAAAGAGCATAACAGGGGAAATGTATGGAAATTTTCNTGTGCCTGTTTTGTTGATGAAACTAAAGTATCTGAGGCAAATATTACAGCTATGATAGCAGAAAAAGAAAATGACTAAAATTCATCATACATCAATTATAGACACTTCGGCCGATATTGCTGACACAGTTATAATTGGGCCTTATTGTATAATAGGGGCTAATGTAAAAATTAGTGAAGATACCGAATTAAAATCAAATGTTATTATTAATGGTCATACGTCCATTGGAAAGGGCTGTGAAGTTTATCCTTTTTCAGTCCTGGGTAATCCTCCTCAGGATTTAAAGTTTGGAGGCGAAAAATCTGAGCTTATAATTGGAGATTATAATATAATTAGAGAACATGTAACTATGAANCCAGGAACAAGTGGAGGTGGCTTAGTAACTCAAGTTGGAAATAANTGTTTAATTATGATAGGAGCTCATGTGGCTCATGATTGTATTATAGGTAATAATGTAATTTTAGCTAATAACGCTTCTTTGGCAGGACATGTAGTCGTAAATGATTATGCTATTTTAGGAGGGTTAAGCGGAGTTCATCAATTTTGTAGAATTGGAAGCCATGCTATGGTAGGTGGTTTGTCAGCAGTAGAAAGCGATGTTATACCATATGGATCAGTTATAGGAAATAGAGCATATTTATCCGGTTTAAATATAGTAGGGTTAAAAAGAAGAGGGTTTACGAGAGAAGTTATACACGATTTAAGAAAAGCATATAGATTGTTGTTTGCTCCAGAAGGTACTATTCAAGAAAGATTAAAAGATGTATCAGATGAATTTAAAAATAATGAACCTGTTATGGATATAGTAAAATTTATTGAGGAGAGTGAAAACCGTGCAATTTGCCAGCCAAAGAATGGAAATAAAAATTCGTAAATTAGGAATAATTGCTGGTGATGGTGATTTACCAATTCAGATAATAAATGAATGTAAAAAACAAAAAAAAGATTTTGTTGTTATATTGATTAATGGGCATGGTACNGAAATATCTAAAAGTTATAATCCNGATTATATAATGAATTTATCNAAAATTGGTAAAGCTATAAAATTTGCCAAAACTAATAATATTATTGATTTAGTAATGGCAGGACGTATTAAAAGACCTTCATTGAAAGATATGTTGCCCGANATNTGGACTGCTAGATTTTTAGCTAAGTATGCAGGTCGTATCAAAGGAGATAATAATGCATTAACTAATNTAGCTAAAGAACTGGAAAAAGAAGGCTTTAATATATTAGCACCTGAAAAATTTATTTTAAAGTCATTATGTCCAAAGGGTATATTAGGAAACCAAAGTCCAACTATTGAAAATAAAAAAGATATAGAGTTGGGATTTAAAATAGCTAAGAACATTGGAAAAAATGATATTGGTCAATCTCTAATCATACAAAATGGTTTAGTTTTAACAGTGGAGGCTGCTGAAGGAACTGATGCNATGATAGCTAGGTCTAAAATNTTAAAAATAGGTGATAGTGGTGCAATTTTTATTAAAGTTATAAAACCNGGNCAAGATGAGAGATTAGATAGGCCTGTGATAGGAATAAATACTATTAAATCCATACATGAAGCTGGATTGGATGGCATGGCTTTGGAAGCAAATTCAGTATTTATACTTAATCTAGATGAAGTGATCAATTATGCAAATAGTAATAATTTATTTATAATTGGAATTTGAGATTATCTAATGAATAAAGGCCTTAAAATATTTATTTTAGCAGGTGAAAAATCAGGTGATGAATTAGGAGGGGACTTATTAAAAAGTCTAACATTAAAATATAAAAATTTAACAGTTTTAGGTGTTGGAGGTCCTAAAATGTTGGAACAAGGTTTAAAGCCAATATTTGATATGAATTTAATAGCATTAATGGGCATATTTGAACTAATTATAAAAATTCCAAAAATATTAAAATTATTAAAATTTTCTGAAAAAAAAATAATTGAATTTAATCCTGATATTTTAATTACAATTGACGCACCTGGCTTTAATCTTAGATTGCAAAATAAAATTAAACATTTAAATATTAAACAAGTACATTATGTTGCTCCATCTGTTTGGGCATGGAAAAGCTATAGAGCTAAAAAAATAGCAAAATATTTAGATTTATTACTTGTATTATTTCCTTTTGAAAAGGAATATTTTACTAAATATAATCTCAAAACAGTTTTTATTGGGCATCCATTAACTAAATATGAAAATTACAACTCTAGTTTATTTAAATCTGACAAATCTTTACTAAGTAAAAGTATAAAAAAAATTGCATTGCTTCCTGGTAGTAGGAAATCGGAAATATATAAATTATTACCAATTTTTATTAAATCAGCTCAGTTGCTAAAGAAAAAACATAAAAATATCAAGTTTTATATATTAACACTTGAAGATTATAAGGAATATATATTATCTGCTTTTGATAATAAAAATTTAGATGTTTATATTACAGATAAAGTAGAAGAAAAATATGATATTTATACTAATGTGGACTTTGCATTATGCACTTCAGGTACAGTAACAATGGAAGTAGCTAAGGCTTCTACTCCTATGCTGGTTGTATATAAATTAAATTATTTAACTTGGTGGATTGTTAAGTTAATGGTTAAAGTAAATACTGCAACCATTATAAATATAATTATTGGTAAAAATGTTATTCCAGAGCTCTTTCAAAATAAAGTTAATTCACAAAATATTTATAGAATTATAGATAGTTATTTAAAAGATGACGATTTAAGAAATAATCAGATAAAGTACCTCAAAAAAGCAATAAGCAAAATGTCTTCTAATTATAAAAGTCCAAATTTTACAGCTGCAGAAGCTATTTGTGAATTGCTTGACAATAAATAATTAGTTTCTTTTATTTAAAGGAGTAAAGGCTCTTTGTTTTTCACCTATGTATAATTGGCGAGGTCTTCCAATTCGCTGTTCTGAGTCTTCTATCATTTCATTCCATTGTGCAACCCAACCAACTGTCCTTGCAACTGCAAATAATACTGTAAATAAGCTTGATGGAAAACCCATTGCTTGCAATATAATTCCAGAATAAAAATCTACATTTGGATAAAGTTTTTTAGTTACAAAATAATCATCCTCTAGTGCTATTTTTTCTAATTCGCGAGCTAAGATAAACATTGGTTCATCTTCTTTGCCTACTGCACCTAAAACTGCATCAGCAGTTTTTTTCATTACAGTTGCTCTAGGGTCATAGTTTTTGTAAACTCTGTGTCCAAAACCCATTAACCTAAATGGGTCATTAGGATCTTTAGCTTTTTTTATGAATTCGTATACGTTTCCATTTTTCTGTATCTCATTTAACATATGAATTACAGCTTCATTCGCACCACCATGCGCTGGACCCCATAAAGAGGCTATACCAGCTGCTATGCATGCAAAAGGGTTTGCTCCTGAAGATCCTGCTAATCTTACTGTAGATGTAGACGCGTTTTGTTCATGATCGGCATGTAATATTAATATTTTATCCATAGCTTTTGATAGTATAGGATCTATCTCATATTTTTCTGCGGGAACAGAAAACATCATATTTAAAAAATTTTCTGAATAACTTAAATCATTTCTAGGGTATATAAATGGTTGTCCTATTGAAAATTTGTATGCCATAGCAGCTATAGTTGGTATTTTTGCTACTAACCTATGAGATGCCACTAGCCTTTGACTAGGATCTGTGATGTCTGTACTATCATGATAAAATGCACTTAGTGCTCCAACTACTCCACACATTACAGCCATAGCGTGCGCATCTCTTCTGAAACCTCTAAAAAACATTGATAATTGTTCATGAATCATTGTATGCGTTGTAATTTTATTATCAAACACCTTTTTCTGTTCTGGGTTAGGTAGGTCAGAATTTAATAACAGATAGGCAACCTCTAAAAAATCGCAATTTTCAGCCAAATCTTCAATTTTATATCCTCTATGGAGTAAAACTCCTTTTTCTCCATCAATATATGTGATTTTAGATTTACAAGATCCTGTACTTGTAAAACCAGGATCGTATGTAAAATGGTCAGATTCTGAATATAATTTTTTGACATCTATTACGTCAGGCCCAATTGTTCCAGAGTGGATAGGAAATTCAATGTTTGATCCATTAGGAAGTTTTAAATTGGCTATTTTATTATTTTTTGCTGACATAACCTCTATCCATTTTAAATGATAATTTAAATGAATTTGCATTATAGTTATCTAAACTAAACTATGCAATATTTGATGTAATTAATTATTAATATTTTGTATTCTATTTAAAGTTTCTTCTTTACCAAGTACTTCCATAACCTCATATAGGCCTGGAGATACAGATTTGCCAGTAGTTGCTGCTCTTAAAGGTTGGGCAAGTTTTCCTAAATTAATATTTATGGAATTGCAATAGCTTTTAATATTTTCTTCAATTTTATTTTTTGTCCATTCTTCTAGTTTTTCAAGAAAGGGTGAATAATTAATAAGAAGTTTTATATTCTCACTACTTAATACTTTTTGTGATTTTTTGTCTAAGGGAATAGGAGTTTTTGCTGTATAAAAACTAGTCATTTCTTTTAGCTCTATAATAGTTCTAGCCCTTGCTTTAATTCCATTTAGTCCATTTATAATTAGCTTTAATTGCTTATCATTAAGATTTATTGAATCTTTTTTATATAATTTATTAATATAATCAGATAAATCTTTGTTATCTATCTTATTTATATACATTGAATTTAAGCTATTTAATTTATCTATATCAAATTTTGCAGATGATTTTCCTATAGATTCTAGATTAAAAAGTTCTTTTGCTTCATTTCTAGAAAATATTTCCTTGTCTCCATGAGACCATCCTAGTCTTAAAAGATAATTTAACATAGATTCCGTTAAATAACCCATTTCTTTATAAGCATTAATACCTAGTGCTCCATGTCTTTTTGATAATTTACTTCCATCCATACCATGTATCAATGGTATGTGAGAGTATATTGGTATATCCCATTCCATCGCGTTATAAATTTGTTGTTGTCTGATAGTATTAGTTAAATGATCAACTCCTCTTATTACATGACTAACTTCCATGTCATAATCGTCAACCACTACGGAAAGCATATATGTTGGTGTGCCATCTGATCTCATTATTATAAAATCATCTAATTCAGTGTTTTTAATATTAATTTCACCTTGGACTAAGTCTTTCAAAATAGTTGAGCCTGTTTGTGGGCATTTAATCCTTATTACTGGATTTACGTCACTAGGAGCCAAATTTGAACTTAAGTTGCGCCATTTGCCGTTATACCTTGGAGCTCTTTTCTCTGCCTTTGCTTGAGCGCGCATTTCTTCTAGTTCTTCAGGAGAACAATAACATTTATATGCGTGGCCTTTTTCAAGCAATATATCTACAATTTCTCTATGGCGCTCTAATCTTTCTGATTGGTAAATAATATCTCCATCCCATTTTAGATCCATCCATTCTAGGCCGTCTATTATAGCCTTTTTGGCCTCAGTTGTTGACCTCTTTAAATCTGTATCTTCAATTCTTAATTTAAATAATCCGCCATGTTTTTTTGCGAACAACCAATTAAATAGAGCCGTTCTAACACCTCCAATATGTAAATATCCAGTAGGGGAAGGTGCAAATCTCGTTATAATTTTCATAATTCACCAATTTATATAAAATAAAATTTTTAATATTTTCTAATAATACCAGTCAATATACCTTGTATTATAATTCGACTAGAATTATACGATTTAGATTCATATAAATCATTTGCGGGAGAAAGTACAATACTCGTGTTATTTTTTTTAAATGTTTTTAATGTAGCTTCTTCATTATCGATTAATGCAACTACTATATCTCCATCATTAGCTAGTTTTGTTCTTTTTATAATAGCTATATCATTATTATTTATACCTTTATTTATCATTGAGTCTCCAGAAACTTTTAAAGCATAATGTTCGCCTCTAGAAATCATATCTTGTGGTATGGTGATAAATGAATCACTATTTGATATTGCTTCAATAGGTGTTCCTGCAGCTATTTTTCCGTACAAAGGTAATTGTGAAAGTCCCAAAGTAGTATCTTTGTTATTATTTATAATATCTTCAGGTTTGCGTATTAATTCAATAGCCCTGGCTCTATTTGGCAACCTTCTGATGAACTCCCTTTCTTCTAGAGCTGAAATAATTCTGTGAATGCCTGACTTTGATTTTAGTCGCAATTTATTTTTCATTTCATCGTATGATGGTGATATTTTATTTTCTTTTATAAATTCTGTAATGAAATCTAAAAGTTCGGCTTGTTTTTTTGTAAGCATTTTTATACCTTATTTTAAGAACAAATCATAAACATTTATCCAAAATATAGTTCAATTTGTCAAGATAATATCGTTTTATATGTTATTATTTAAATCATTAAATTGAATTATTGAGACTTCATCACCTTTGTTACGTTTTTCATCAAATGGTTTTCTGATTATTAAACTGTTAGCTTGACTAAGATATAAGGTTAAAGAACTATCTTGTAGATTGAAAGGAGTTATATAATATTTATTGTTTTTAAAATAACATTTTCCTCTTAGGTATTCTTCTCTTTCATCATTAGAATTCAAATTTTTTGTTAAAATTGCTTTAATAGTATTTTGTTTGTGTAAATATTTTAGATATTTGGCTATCAATGGTCTAGCAAAAATAACTGCGCTTACGAAAGTTGAAACAGGGTTTCCAGGAAAACCTAAAATTAATGTATTTTTTAATTTACCAAATATTAATGGCTTACCAGGACGCATTGCTACTTTCCAAAATATTAGTTTCATCCCTAATTCAATAAGTACACTTTTAACTAAATCGTGCTTTCCTACGGAAGCTCCTCCTGTAGTTATAAGAATATTATATTTATTGATATCGTTTAGCTTATTTTTTAAAGATGTTTTTGTATCTTTAGCTATTCCAAGGTCTGTAGTTTCGGCTCCGAATGAATTTAGTATTGAAGATAATAAAGGTGAATTAGAAGATATAATTCCATTTTTTATTGATTTTCCTGTTTTTTGTAATTCATTTCCTGTTGCTAATATTGCAATTTTTGGCTTTTTATTAACGTAAACAAATTTATGATTGGCTGATATTATTAAACTTAAAATTCTAGAATTTATTAGTGTATTTTTTTTTATCAGCAAGTCTTTATTTTTAAAATTAAATCCTTTTTTTCTAATATATTGGTCAACATTATAATTTTGATTAGTTTTTATAATATAGTTTTCTTTAATTATTACTCTTTCTTGAAGTAAGATAGTATTTAATTTATTTGGAACTGTGGCTCCAGTATATATTCTTATGCCTTCGTTATTTTTGATTTCTTTTGTGAATGGTTTACCTGCTGCAGACTCACCAATGATTTTAATTGTATTCTTGTCTAAACTTTTTAAATCACTGTACTTAACTGCATAGCCATCCATTGAAGAAACATTTTCTGGAGGATTATTTATCTTTGAATAAATATTTTCTGATAATATTCTTCCTAAGCTTTCTTCTGTTAAAATTTTTTCTTTGGGTAAATTTTTTACTTCATTTAGAATAATTTTTATAGCTTTATTAACGCTAATCATTTCTTTCGAATATCCCAGATTTACCTCCAGATTTAAATATTAGCTTAGTGTTAGATATAGTCATTGCTTTATCTATAGCTTTGCACATATCATAAATTGTTAGTGCAGCTATTGAAACTGCAGTTAAAGCTTCCATTTCCAAACCTGTCTTAGAATTTATCTTACAAGTTGAAGTAATATTTATTTTATTAGATTTTTCAATAAGGTCAAAATCTATTGATATAGATGAAATAGAAATAGGGTGACATAATGGGATTAGTTCTGATGTTTTTTTTGCTGCCATAATTCCTGCAATCCTAGCAACACCAAGTACATCTCCTTTCTTAGCTGTGCCTTTTTTAATCATTTCAAATGTTTTTTTTCCCATTTTTATTGTAGCTGCTGCCGTAGCCATTCTTTCTGTTATTTCTTTATTTGAAATGTCAACCATTATCGCTTTTCCATTACGGTCGAAATGTGTTAATTTATTTGATTTTTTCATATTTTTATCTCTATTTTATTGTCTTAGAAGCTCTTTTGTTGCATCCTCTATATTATTATTCTTCATTAGTGACTCTCCAACTAAAAAAGTATTAATGCCAATCTTGCTCATTTTTTTTAAGTCGTCATTATTACTGAGTCCACTTTCGCATACTATATCATATTCCTTAGGAATTAAATTTGCTAGTCTAATAGTATTATTTAGATCTATTTCTAGAGTTTTAAGGTTTCTATTATTTATTCCTATTAAGTCAGGAGATAGTTTAATAGCTCTTTCTACTTCTTCTTCATTATGTACTTCTACTAAAATATCTAAACCTACATTTTTAGCAGTAACTTTCAATTCATTAGCTAGTTGATCATTTACAGCAGAAAGTATTATAAGAATACAGTCAGCTCCTATATATCTTGTTTCTAAAACCTGCCACGGGTCTAATATGAAATCTTTTCTTAATATAGGTAAATCTATTTCATTTCTAACTTCTATTAAGTATGAATTATTTCCTTTAAACCAATTTTCTTCTGTAAGTATGCTCAAACAAGTTGCTCCTCCATTTTTATATGAAGTTGCTATATTTATTGGCACAAAATTTTCTTTTATTATTCCTTTAGAAGGGCTCGCCTTTTTTATTTCTGCAATTAAGGCAAATTTATTTTTTGATATTTTTTTATTTATTGCTTTTTTAAAACCCTTTGTTTTGTCTTTATTTTTAATTAATTCTAAAAGTTTCGACTCAGTAGTTTTACTTTTTAATGATTGAACATCTAAAATTTTTTTTTCACAAATTTCTTTTAACACAGACATGCTGATCTCTTTTTTATTGTTTTAATATAAATTAATAATTTAAATAATGAATATAATTATATTATAATTCTGTTAATTTCATATCTAAAAATAATTATTATTTAAATATATGAATTATATTAAGGCTGTTGCTTCAATTTCAAGAATAGCCTGTTCTTCTATTAGATCTTTTACTACTATCATAGACATAGCAGGGTAGTGGTCCCCTAGAATCTTTTTATAAGTTTGTCCTATAGCTTTTTGATTATTCATATACTCGGTTTTATCTTTAATATACCATGTTAAACGAACTATATCATTAACTCCGCCTCCTGCAGTTTTTACTATTTCAACAATGTTAATTAAGGCCTGTTCCATTTGACCAATAAAAGTATGAGTTTCGAAGATTTGATCTGTATTCCAGCCTATTTGCCCACCTATAAAAAGACATCCGTTCTCCGTAAGTATTCCATTTGCGTATCCTTTAGGTTTTTTCCAATTTATAGGTTGAATTGTTAAATTTTTCATGGTTCTCCCAATTGTAAATCTAATTTTCTTTTAATTTATATCTTTGTATTTTTCCAGTTTTTGTTTTTGGCAAATTATGAGTAAAAATTATTGACCTCGGGTATTTGTAAGGTGCGATTTTTTTCTTAACATGATTTTGAATTTCTAATTTTAGATCTTTTGACTCTTTTATTCCTTTATTTAAAACTATATGTGCTTGTACAATATTACCTCTTTCTTTATCTGCTATTCCTATTACTGCACATTCAAATATTGCATTGTGAGAAATTAAAGCAGACTCTACTTCTGGCCCAGCAATATTATAGCCAGAAGAGATAATAATATCATCATTTCTAGCCATAAAATGAAAATATCCTTCTGTGTCTTTATAAAAACTATCTCCTGTTAGATTCCATCCATTTATAACATAATTTGATTGTCTGGAGTCATTTAAATATCGACAGCCTGTTGGTCCTCTAACTGCTAATAATCCAGTTTTTCCTGCAGGAAGATCTTCCATATTTTCATCTACAATTTTAGCTTCATATCCTCTAACTGGTTTTCCAGTACAATTTTCCTTATGATCATCAAATCTATTTGATATGAATATATGTAATAATTCTGTTGAGCCAATTCCATCCAACATAAGTTTACCAGTTTTTTTTAACCATTTTTTATATACTGGTGCAGGAAGTGTTTCTCCTGCTGATATTGCGGCTCTTAAGGAAGATAAATCAATACCTTTTTCCATCTCTGCAAGCATAAAATTATAGGCTGTCGGTGCTGTAAAACATATTGTAGCTTTATATTTTTTTATTATTTCAATCATATTTTGAGGAGATGCATTTTCTAGTAATGTTGCTGTTGCTCCAAATCTTAAAGGGAATATTCCAAGGCCACCTAATCCAAAAGTAAATGCTAATGGAGGAGAACCTACAAATATATCGTTTTCTGTAACATTAAGTATTTCTTTAGCATAACAATCAGCTACTAAAAGTAAGTCGCGATGAAAATGCATTGTGGCTTTTGGCTCACCAGTTGTGCCAGAGGTAAATCCGAGTAAAGCTACGTCATCTCTTCCAGTTTTAATTGAATTGAATTGTACAGGTTTTTCTAAAGCTAATTTGTCTAGATTGCTATTATGGTTTGCAGTGCCATCAAAAGGAATAAGAAATTTTAAAATATATATATTTATTTCAAGCTTAAAATATTTAAGTTTGAAATAATTATTGGTTTGTTGTTGTGATTAAATT
>PAYS01000024.1 GCA_002715265.1 Candidatus Pelagibacterales bacterium | reverse complement strand
CAGGAGATCGCATTAGGGCTTGGATTGAAGATGTAAAACAAGAGCAAAGAGGTCCTCAAATATTTTTATCTAGAACCGCAAATGAATTTATGGCAAAGCTATTTACACAAGAGGTTCCTGAAATATATGATGGAATTATAGAAATAATTGCTGTTGCTAGAGATCCTGGAAGCAGAGCTAAGATATCAGTAATATCAAAGGATAATTCAATTGACCCTGTGGGAGCTTGTGTAGGCATGAGAGGCAGTAGGGTTCAAGCAGTAGTCGCAGAATTGCAAAATGAGAAAATTGATATCATACCTTTTTCAGAAGATATTCCAACTTATTTAGTTAATGCTCTGGCGCCTGCGGAAGTAACAAAAGTAGTTTTAGACGAAGATGATAAAAAAGTTGAAATAATTGTTCCTGATGACCAATTAAGCTTAGCTATAGGAAGAAGGGGCCAAAATGTAAGGTTGGCATGTCAATTAACAGGCTGGGACATTGATATACTTACCGAAGGTTCAGAATCAGAAAGAAGACAATCTGAAATGAAGGATATTTCAGAATTATTTATTGAAAAATTAAATGTTGATGAAGTTATAGCTCAAGTTTTAGTTACAGAAGGGTTTTCATCATTAGAGTCTGTGGCTTATGTTCCTCTTAAAGATTTAATTGAAATTGAAGGGTTTGATGAAAAAGTTGCTGAAGAATTACAGGAAAGAGCAATAAACAGCTTAAAAGAAATTGAAGTAAGCTTAAAGAAAACTATTGAAGATTTAAAACTTAGTGATGATCTAATTAATTTTGAAGGTTTGAATAATACAATTTTAGTTAAATTAGGTAATGCGAATATTAAAAAATTAGATGATCTTGCAGATTTAGCTAGTGATGAATTAAAAGAGATTTTAGGTGAAATTAAAATTTCAAATAAAGATATAGATGATATAATTATGAGAGCCAGATCTTCATGGTTTGAGGATTAAATTTAAATAATAAAAAGCTTTAGTAAGGTAACTATTGATTAATTATTAAAAGTAAAAGGTTATATTTATGAGTCAAGAATCTAATGACAAAGAAAAAAATGAAGAAAAGTCAAATAATGCTAGCACTAAAAAGCTTGGTCTGTCTTCATCTGGAAGACTAGAATTAAAAAAGACTATAGAGAGCGGCACTGTAAGACAATCTTTTGCACATGGTAGGTCAAAGTCTGTTTCTGTAGAGGTAAAGAAAGTAAGAAGTTATAAAGTAAGTCAAAATAATAATTTAGATAATAATAAAATAAATACACCTGATAGACAAAACAATAACCTCTCTGAATCAGAAAAAGCAGCTCGTTTAAATGCATTGAATAATGCAAGTAAAAATAAAGAAATTTCTAAAGATAAGGAACATGTAAAAGAGTCAATTTCAAATGAAGAAATAAAATTAGAAAAAAATGATAAAAATAAAACGACTAATAAAAAGGAAAATGTTTCTAAAAAGACTAAAGTAACAAATAAAGAAAATATAGTTGAAGCTATTCCTATTCCTGTAAAAGAGTCTGATAGTGATAGGTCTGTTAGATTAAGAAAAGAAGAAGAGGCAGAAGAAAGAAAGAAGAATAATAAAAAACAATTATCTTTAGGAAGAGAATTTGGTCAAAGAAGACAAAAAAAATTATCAATAAATCAATCTTTTGACGAGGAGGATAGGCAAAGATCATTAGCATCTGTTAGAAGGGCGCGAGAAAGAGAAAAGCGTAATAATGCAATTGCAGCAGGTGGAGGAGGAGATTCAACTAAAAAAATAGTAAGAGAAGTAACTGTTCCTGAAATCATTACAGTCCAAGAATTAGCTAATAGGATGGCAATTAGAAGTGGTGATGTAGTAAAATCTCTGATGAAGAATGGCGTATTAGCTACAGCAACTCAAAATATAGACGGAGATACAGCAGAATTAGTTGTTATTGAATTTGGTCATACTGTAAAAAGAGTTTCTGATGCTGACGTTGAAATAGGACTTGAGATCAAAGATGATTCATCGGAAGGAGTTAAAAGGCCACCTGTGGTTACAGTTATGGGACATGTGGATCATGGAAAAACATCTTTGTTAGATGCAATTAGATCAACAGATGTTGTTAGCAGAGAATCAGGAGGCATAACTCAACATATTGGAGCTTATCAAATAGAAAACAAAGAGTCTGATTTGATTACATTTATTGACACTCCAGGACATGCAGCTTTTAGTGCAATGAGAGCTAGAGGAGCAAATATTACTGATATTGTAGTATTGGTAGTTGCTGCTGATGATTCTGTTATGCCACAAACAATAGAAGCTATTCAACATGCTTTAGCAGCTAAGGCACCAATTGTTTTAGCTATTAATAAAATTGATACTCCTGGCGCTAATCCTTCAAAAGTTAAACAAGACTTGTTACAACATAATATTATTACTGAAGAACTAGGTGGTGAAGTAGTAAGTGTTGAAGTTTCTGCGTTAAAAAAGACAAATATAGATGAATTAATATCAACGATAAACTTACAAGCAGAAATTTTAGATTTGAAGGCAGTAAGAAATGGAGTTTCGTCAGGTATAGTAATTGAATCAAGAGTAGATACTGGTAGAGGAGTCGTGGCAACATTATTAGTTTCAAGAGGTGAATTAAAAATTGGAGATATAATTGTAGCTGGACAAAATTGGGGGAAAATTAGAGCCTTACTAGACCATAATAGTAAAAACAAGTCTCGAGCATATCCAAGCGACCCTGTAGAGATTTTGGGTTTAAATAGCGCGCCTCAGGCAGGAGATATATTTACTGTTGTGGAAAATGAATCGAGAGCTAGAGAAGTAACAGAATATAGAAAGCAAGTTTCTCAAAAAAATAATATTGCTGGTTTAAAAAGTAGTGCTACAAATTTAGATCAAATGCTTTCAGAGATAAAACAGGGTGAAAGAAAAATAATGCCAATTGTTCTAAAAACTGATGTTAATGGTTCTATGGAAGCAATATCTTCTGCAATTAAAGACCTAGAAAATGATGAGATAGTTCCTCAAATTATTTTAGCAGGTGTGGGGTCTATAAATGAAAGTGATATAATGTTATCTGTTTCGTCTAATGCCGTAGTAATAGGTTTCAATGTAAGAGCAGATGCTCCAGCTAAAAAATTGGCCAAACAACATAATATTGATTTTAAATATTATTCTATAATTTACGAAGTGCTAGACGATGTTAAAAATTTATTATCGGGTTTAATGGCTCCTATAAAGAAAGAAGAGTTTTTAGGATATGCTAAAATTAAACAGGTATTTAAAATTACTAAAGTTGGAAAAATTGCTGGATGTGAGGTTACAGAAGGTGTGGTAAGAAAGAATATAAAGGTAAGATTACTTAGAGATAATGTAGTTATTCATGAAGGAGATTTATCTACGTTAAAACATCACCAACAAGAAGTAAATGAGGTTAAAGAGGGCTCTGAATGTGGTATAGCATTGGCAAATTATGAAGATATAAAAGAAGGCGACATTATTGAATGTTTTGATGTTAAAACTGAATTACCAAAGTTGTAGGAATAAGAATATTTAATGAATTATAGTAAAAATATTGAAAGATCTTCAAGGCAGTTAAAATTTGGAGAAAATCTGAGAAAATCAATATCATTAATAATTCAAAATCATGTTTTTCATGAACCAGTCTTAGATAAAGAAACATTAATAGTTTCTGAAGTTAGGGTTTCTCCAGACTTGAGTAATGCCTCAGTTTATATTTTAGCTCTAGGTGAAAACAAAGACCATTCAAAAATAATTGACTGTATTAATATAAAATTTAAAAGATTAATTGGTCCCTTAACAAGAGAGTTAAAGTTGCGAAGAGCTCCCAAATTAAACTTTATATATGATGATACTATAGAAAAACAAGCTTATATTGATAATTTAATTTTCAAAGCTAAAAATAATATATAGTAAGACAAGGTGTTTAAAATGTTTAATGGTTGGATAAATTTAAATAAACAAAAAGGCCTTTCATCTGCAAAAGCCACAAATTATTTGAAAAAAATAGTAGGAGTAAAAAAAGCAGGCCATGCCGGAACATTGGATCCTTTAGCGGAAGGGGTATTGCCAGTAGCTTTAGGTGAAGCAACAAAGACAATGCCTTATGCTATTGATGCTAAAAAAAAGTATGAGTTTGATATAGAATGGGGCAAATCAACTGATACAGAAGATTCAGAAGGAACAGTTATAGCGAAAAGTACAAGCAGACCTTCTAAAAATGATATTATAAAAAATCTAAATGGTTTTGTTGGAAATATTGATCAAATACCGCCAACATATTCCGCCATAAAAATAAATGGTAAGCGTTCATATGAGTTAGCACGTAATAATATTAAATTTGACATAAAACCAAGAAAAGTATTTATAGAGAATTTTGTTTTGAGTAACTATATTAGTACTGATAAATCAAGATTTATAGTAGATTGTAGTAAGGGAGTTTATATTAGATCTTTAGCACGTGACCTTGCTAAATCGATGGGAATGGATGGTCATATTACTTATTTGAAACGTTTAACTGTAGGATCTTTTTTATATAAAGATGCGATTTTACTTGCAGATATTGAAAAGCTAGTAGATAAAGCTAAGTTATTAGATATTTTAATGCCATTATCTTTTGTGCTGGACGACATCCCGGCAATTGATATTGATAAAAATAAAGCTAAATTATTATCCATGGGCCAGAGGGTATCTATTAAAGAAGGAATTAAGGATAAAAAGATTGTTTTTGTTTCTAGCAACTCACAACCTGTTGCTTTAGCAAAAATAGAAAATAAAAATATTTTACCTTATAGAGTTTTTAACTTTTAAATATTGGAGATACATGATGTCGATTACATTAGAAAAAAAACAAGAAATAATAAAAAAATATGCACGTGATAAGGGAGATACTGGATCTCCAGAGGTGCAAGTAGCTATACTTACTGAAAGAATTAATAATCTAGCAGGACATTTTAAGGATCATAAAAAAGATGTTCATTCTAGAAGGGGTTTACTTAAAATGGTTAATAGGAGACGTAAATTACTTGATTATATTAGTTCTAAAAATAAGGAATCTTATACTAATTTAATTAAAGAATTAGGTTTGCGTAAATAGTAAGTTTATCTAGCAGAATAGCACTAAATATTATGTAGATAGAAAATAGATAAAAAAAAGGATTAATGTATGTTTGATATATATAAAGAAGAATTAGATTATGGTGGTAAAAAGTTAATTTTAGAAACAGGTAGAATAGCAAGACAGGCAACATCTGCTGTTTTGGTAACGTATGGCGAAACACAAGTCTTGTGTACAGTGGTGGCTGCAAAGGAAGTAATTGAAAACCAGGATTTTTTTCCTTTGTCTGTACATTATCAAGAAAAGACTTCAGCAGCAGGTAAAATACCCGGAGGTTTTTTTAAAAGAGAAGGAAGACCAAGTGAAAAAGAGGTATTAACTTCTAGGCTTATTGATAGACCTATAAGACCTCTATTTATGGACGGTTTTATGAATGAAGTGCAGGTAATTTGTACTGTATTAAGTCATGATCTAGAAAATGATCCTGACATTCCGTCAATAATAGGAACTTCTGCAGCTTTAACTATATCAGGTGTTCCATTTTTAGGTCCTATTGGAGGAGCAAGAGTTGGATATATAGATAATAAATATGTTTTAAATCCTACTTACGCAGAATTAGAAAATTCAAAGTTAGATTTGGTGGTAGCTGCGACAAATACAGGGGTTTTAATGGTTGAATCAGAGGCTAATGAGCTATCTGAAGATATAATGTTAGCTGCTGTGGATTTTGGCCACAATGAACAAAAAAAAGCAATTAGTTCTATCATAGATTTAGCAGAGCAAGCAGCTAAAGATCCATGGGATTTTGTTCCTTCAGAAATAGGAGCTGAAGAGAAAAAACATGTTGAAAAATTTACAAATTCTGTTTTAAAGAAAGCATACGCAGAAACTGTAAAACAAAAACGCCAAGAAAAACTTTCTGAAATTAGAAATACTGTTTCAAATGAGGCGCAAGATACAGATTTAAATATTTCCCAAATACACGCTCAATTAAAGAAAGTTGAAAAAGATTTAGTTAGAGGAGAAATTTTAAAATCAGGAAAAAGAATTGATGGTAGAGATTTAAAAACAGTTAGGCCAATTATAGCGGAATCATCTATTCTTAATAGGACACATGGTTCAGCTCTTTTTACGAGAGGAGAGACTCAAGCTTTAGTTACAACAACTCTTGGTAGTAGTAGAGATGAACAAATTTTAGATAGTTTAGAGGGAGAATCTAAAAGAAGTTTCATGTTGCATTATAATTTTCCGCCTTATTCAGTAGGTGAAGCAGGCAGGTTGGGGACAGGCAGACGAGAAACGGGACATGGAATGTTAGCTTGGAGAGCTATTCATCCTATGATGCCAGATTATGAGGATTTTCCATATACTGTTAGAGTGCTGTCTGAAATTACAGAATCAAATGGATCATCGTCAATGGCTACTGTATGCGGAGCTTCATTATCTTTAATGGATGCGGGAGTTCCTTTGAAAAAACCTGTAGCGGGTATAGCTATGGGATTAATAAAAGAAAAAGAAAATTATGCTGTACTTTCTGATATTTTAGGTGATGAAGATCATTTAGGTGATATGGACTTTAAGGTGGCAGGTACTGAAAGTGGGATTACTTCATTACAGATGGATATAAAGATAACATCAATTACTAGAGAGATTATGACAGAGGCATTAAACCAGGCAAAAGAAGGAAGGTTACATATATTATCTGAGATGGCTAAAGAATTAAGTAGTCCTAGATCAGAAGTAAGTGAATATGCTCCTAGAATAGAAAAAATGCAGATTTCAGTTGATAAGATTAGAGAAGTTATTGGCTCAGGAGGTAAAGTAATAAAAGAAATTTCTGCTAGTTCAGATACAAAAATAGATATTGATGATAGTGGTTTAATTTCAATATTTGGAATGGGTAAAGATTCTATTGAAAAAGCAAGATCAGAGATAGAGAGTATTGTAGCTGAACCCGAAGTGGGAGTAATTTATGAGGGTACAGTAGTAAAAGTCATGGATTTCGGAGCTTTTGTGAATTTCCTTGGAAAAAGAGATGGTCTTGTACATATTAGTGCTATGGCTGCTGAAAGAGTAGAAAAAGTTACTGACATATGTGATGAGGGTGATACAGTTAAAGTTAAAGTAATGGGATTAGATGATAGGGGAAAAGTTCGTTTATCCATGAAAGTAGTAGACCAGGATACTGGTGAGGATATATCAGACCAATTTCCAGATCAAGATGCTGAACGTCCCAAAAACAAAGGAGGAAAAAGAAGGTCTCCAAAAAGAAGATAATTTAAAGGAATTGCTAATTGTTTCCAAATCTTGAGTCAATAAAAATTTCTGGTGCAGATGTTTTGCCTTTAATAGAAGGAGGTAAAGGAGTAGCTATTACTAGTGGTCTTTCTTCGGGTGCTTGGGCTGAAGCAGGTGGAGTTGGAACCATATCAGGAGTTAATGCGGATTCCTATGATTCTAATGGTAAGGTTATTCCACAAATTTATTCTGGAAAATCTAGAAAAGATAGACATCAGGAACTAATAGAATACGCTATTTCAGGAGGAATAACTCAGGCTAAAATTGCTCATGATACAAGAAAAGGAAATGGAAGGATACATGTTAATATATTATGGGAGATGGGAGGAGCAGAGAAAGTATTAACCGGTATTTTAGAAAAAGCTGGTAATATAATTCATGGAGTAACTTGTGGAGCAGGTATGCCTTATAGGTTAGGAGATATTTGTCAGAGTTTTGGGGTTTATTATTATCCTATTATTTCTTCTGCTAGAGCATTTAAAATATTATATAAACGCGCTTACTCTAGAAGTTCTAAATGGTTAGGAGGTGTTGTTTATGAAGATCCTTGGTTAGCAGGCGGACACAATGGTTTATCAAATAACGAAGACCCTATCAAACCAGAAGATCCATACCCAAGAGTTTTAGAGTTACGAAGAGAAATGGTTAATATAGGCTTGAAAGATACGCCCATCGTTATGGCAGGAGGTGTATGGCATTTAAGAGATTGGGTAGATTGGATAAATAATAAAGATTTAGGCCCAATAGTTTTTCAATTTGGAACAAGGCCTTTATTGACTAAGGAAAGTCCAATATCATCTTTATGGAAGAAGCGTTTATTAACATTAAATAAAGGAGATATTTTATTACATAGATTTAGTCCAACTAATTTTTANTCATCCGCTGTAAAGAACTCTTTCATTAAAGAGTTAATAGATNGAAAAAAACGTCAATTAAAAACGTCTTTATCTAAAGTAGGTGAAATGATAGTACCTTTAAAACTGGGAAAAAATAAAATATTTTATTTCACAAAACAAGATGCAGTAAAAGCAGCAAATTGGGTTAAACAAGGTTTTACCGAAGTACTTAAAACTCCTGAAGATTCAATTGTATTTGTTTCAGAAGATAAAGCTAAAGAAATTAGAAGTGACCAAAGAGATTGTATGGGTTGTTTAAGTCAATGTAAATTTTCAAATTGGTCTGANAATCCTGAAAATAATTATTCAACTGGAAAAAAAGTAGATCCAAGAAGTTTCTGTATACAAAAAACATTACAAAATATCGCACATGAGCATGACCCAGAAAACGAATTAATGTTTGCAGGGCATAATGCTTGGAAGTTCAAACAAGACCCTTTTTATTCTAACGGGTTCATACCTTCTGTAAAANAATTAGTTAATAGAATAGNTACAGGTGATTAATACAGCANTTGTTAATTACAAATGCTGTACTAACGTAATTTAGTCTATAACGATATATAGTGNTACTGGGCCAAATGNATGATCTGGAGGNGATAACCTTCCTGGNAATCTATTAAGTGCNACTCCATCATCATCATATCCTACCTCATATTGAACCCAATTTTTGTTTTGTAATTCAGCAGGTAAATTTTTTGCTGTTTCACTGTATTGAGTTTTAACTTTAAAGCGAAGTTGATTCATGCTTTTTGGNTCNTCCGGTGTTTTTAAGCATGCAGGACCTTTACCAGCGAATTCTGATCCTCCTTCGGTTACACACCATTCAGGTTGAGGACTGGCACTAGATGTTCTTTTTAATTTAAAAATAGTAGATTCACCNCCATGATTTTTACTACTTTCATCAATTTCTAGAACTGCCCAATACTCTTTATCTACCCATGCTGATTTTGTATCTTCAGGAATGCCTCCTTGCATATAAAAAATATAACTTGGAAACAAACCTCCAAAATAAAGACGACCTTCATTTGCTTTGATAGTAATAATTTCTGCTGAATTAGCTATGTTATATGAAGTAAAGTTTAGAACTGAAATGCTAAAAACAAGTATAATAAAACTCTTAAATTTTTTCATAATTGTATTTTCCTTTTAATTAAAAACCCCGCCCCTAGGGGACGGGGTTTCATATTTTTGAAACCAATAACTTTATTGGTTATGCTTTACGNNTNAATCCGTATCTTTTATTAGAAGCTGTTCCTCCCTCTTCACGGAACTTAGCTGCTAAGTTTGCCATTTTATCTTCTGAGAATGCAGGCATATCTGGAAGGTTATTTGCTTCATTCATGCCTAATCCATAAATTCTAGCAGAATTTAAACCAAAGATAGCTTGTTTAGTTAAGCTGTTCTCACCACCTAACGCAGGTAAGCCATATTTTTTCTGCATATCTTCTGGCACTTCAAGACGTCTCATAGCTTCTATTTGCCATTGAGGAGATCCATACCAAACTGTATCAGTTCCCCAAACAACATGGTCAGCTCCAAGTCCTTTAACCAGTGTTCCAATAAATGCTGCACAGAATCTAGGATGTGCTACAGCAGAATTAGCAAATGTAGAACCAATTTCTCCATATACATTTGAAACTCCATATTTTTCTGGAATTGCTGCTAAATCTGAAGCCCATTTAATATATCCTCCACTTTCTTCGAATTCATTCCATGCTTGGTCTGGNAGTTCTAAGAAAGGACGAAGTGCTGAGTGATATATAACAAAGTTCATTTCTGGCCAATCTTGTGCCGCTTTTGGAACATCATCTACAGTAGCATATTGCCATACGCCTTTAAATGAAGTTTCATAATCAGGCGGNAATAGCCCTTTATGAATACATATAGTATTGATGCCAGCCTTTAATGATTTTTCATAGAAAGGATACATGAGCTTTTCATCATCTAACCTCCATGGATATTTTGATGGAGATAATGGGTCTCCAATAGTATAAGATTTCCATGAATTGGGTTTTAAAACTTCAATAGCTCTATCAACTTCATCCATCCAACCATCTTGTGCTGGAGTTATTACTGAATGTCCTAGCATACGTGTTGAACCTGAAAAGTCATTTATCATGTCCCTTGCAGCAACTATTTGATCATTATGTAATAACCACCAACTTGGGTCATCAAAAGGAGCACCTGATAGTAGTGCCATTTTAGTATCTGATCTATACCATATTTCTGCAATATAGTTTTCAAATTTATATCTTGTTAATGATAAACCTTCTTCTTTAAGCTTAGGGTTCCAATGTTCTGCAGCAAATTCTCCTAATCCTAATATTGCTTCATGTGGAAAATCATCTCTTAAAAAGTGAGTTTGATCGTCAAAAATAAATTGTCCAGAAACTCTAGCAGTTCTTTCCATCATCATTTCAGGGTCTCTTGCTTCTGCTTCATTTACCTGAAAAACGCCTCCGCCATAAATTTCATTCATAGCTAAGAAAGCTGTTGCCATGCCACAACTTGTTTGAAGGAATTGTCTTCTTGACATTCCCAAATGTTTAGCGTTTTTATCAGCCATTTCCACTGTTAGATCTTCAACTTTTTTCTGAATTGCAGATTGTTTAGGTGGCAGATACTCACCATTTGAAACAATTTGCGTAGGTATTGGCAGATCTATATCTAATTTTTCTGCNCCGTCAACTANTGCGAGCTCGCGCTCGCTGAGCCATGTTCCACTCATGTTTTTCCTCCCAAAAAATTAANACACAATAAAATNTAAGCATGATTANNATAAAGTTGCAAGNTATTTGANAAGAAATTAGACAATACATTTGACATATATCTTACTAGAATTCTATGTTAGGTATTACTAGATGTTAAGTTTGCTAATTTTGGGGTATTTTTTAAGTGGTAAAACTTATATTAAAACTTAGCTTAATAATTTTTCTTAATTTATTAAATATTAATTTATTTGCCAATGATTCGGTTGTTGAGTCTAAAAGTTTAAATGATGAGTATGCTGATAAATTAAGAAACCCAGAATATAAATATAATAAATTAGATGGAAAAGATGAAAGCTTAACTACAAGNTATATTAATAGTTTAAGATCTGGAAAATGGGGAGCATCAGACCCTGCATGGGTAAACTTAGAANTNGCTCAAGAGTTTTTTCCTGAAGCAACAAAAATTGGAAGGCTTGANGGTGATGTNCCTTCAGCTGCNATAAGTTCAGAAAATAATTTACTAGGCTATTTGTTTATTACTANAGATATNACCAGTTCNCTTGGATATTCATCACAAGTATTTGATATAGTAGTTGGTCTTAAACTTGATGGAAGACTTGCAGGTGCTAAAGTAATAGATCATTTAGAGCCAATTATAGGNATGTACACTCCAGACGGAGAACTGGTAATGCCATTATTTACCGCTCAATACAAAGATCTTGATATCNGGCTTCCAATTAAAATTAATTTATTGAGGACTGAAGGCCCTGGAGATTTAGATGGTATTTCTTCAGCTACTGTGAGTGCTGTTTTATTTAATGGGGCTATTTTAAGAGCTGCCAGAACTTTAGCCTTATACAAAGGTATGCGTCTCAGTGATGAACCAGTTATAGATATTGTTTCTTATGAAAAAGCTCTATTTGATCATTTAGTCGCTGATGGCTCTGTAGGAAGATTAACTCTAACGTTACATGATTTAAAAAATATTGGGTTAGATAAGCCTGAAATAACCAACAGGACAGGTGTAGCAGATATTTATAGGTATTCTGCTCAATTTGCTGGCAATACTCCTGTTGCAGCAGAACAAAAAGAAGTAAAAAGAGGTTATAAAGATACAGATAGAAATTTGGTAATTGATTTATATGTAGCACCAGTAATTACNCCTACAATTGGAAGAAATCTTTTAGGAGATAAGTGGTATGATATATTTGTTGCAGGAAGAGACCCAAAAGAGACTACTTTAGTAGTTGCAGGGTTAGGTAGATACCCGCTAGATGGCGAGCCTCATATAGCCTCTGGTAATTTNAAAAGAATGGCTATAATTCAAGATAAAAAAAGGTTTCAGTTGTCTAAAGAACATTTTAGAAATTTAGGTTTTTTACATGGAGAAGATAAGCCGTTTTTTGCAGAAGCAGGTATTTATAGAATACCTCCTGAAGCAGGAATAGATCCAGTAAAACCATGGAAGTTTGAGTTGTTAGTAGAGAGTAGAGATAAGGCAAAAAATAAATATTTTTATATAAATTATAATATGAAAGAAAAGTATATCATTCAACCTGACGGTTTAGATGTTATTGCTAATAATGATGAGCCTGTATGGTATGCAGCATGGGAAAGTCAAAGAATAAATTTAAGTTTGTTATTTTTAACTTTGGCAATTTTATCTTTTGTACTTTGGAAAGTAGATAATATTGTTAAACGAGATATTGTTTGGAAAAGTTTTAGGTATTTATTTTTAATATGGGTTTTAATTTGGNTAGGATTTTATGCTGGAGGTCAGATAACAATAATTAGTTTGTTAACTTGGTTAACAGCTCCTTATCACAAAACATCATGGGATGTTTTATTATCTGATCCTTTGTTAGTTTCTTTAATGTTGTTTGTAATAGTTAGCTTTGTTTTATGGGGTAGAGGAATCTTTTGTGGTTGGCTTTGTCCCTTTGGAGCATTGCAAGAACTTTTAGCAAAGATTGCTAAATTTATGAGAGTTAAACAAATTCAAATTTCTTATAGAGCTCATCAGGTTTTATGGCCAATAAAATATTTTTTACTTTTTGGTTTAATAGGTATAGCATTCTATTCAACGTCTTCTTTAAACTATGCTACAGAGATAGAACCATTCAAAACGGCTATTTCAATGAAATTTAATAGAGAATGGTATTTTGTAGCTTATGCAATAGTTTTATTATTTATAGGACTTTTTATAGAAAGGTTTTTTTGTAGATTCTTATGTCCTTTAGGAGCGNTTATGGCAATNGGAGGAAAATTGCGTATATTTGAAACTTTAAAAAGGAGGAAGGAATGTGGAAGTCCATGTAAATTATGTTCAAATGAATGTCCTATAAACGCAATTAAACCTTCTGGTGAAATTATAATGGATGAATGTTTTTATTGTTTAGACTGCCAATCTCTTTATTATAATGAGCATAAATGCCCTCCTTTAGTAAAAGTTAGAAAGAAAAATACCAGAAGTGTAGGGCCAATAATCAATATTGCAGAATAAACTAAATTATTGTTTATGAATTTAGTTCAAGTTGAGCATTAAAATATGGAAGTTTTTCTCTGTTATGACAGCCCATAATAATTATTCTTTCTCCTATTTGTAGAGCTTTTTGATATTTTCTTTCAAGNTCTTTTGTAGATAGACCGTCAAATTTTTGACCGCATATAAAAATTCCATAATGAGCTTGAACAGTCCGCACTTTTTTGCCTAATAGTAATCCATCCGCGATTGCTGCATAACTAAATTCTTCTTGTTGTGTTACAGAAATACCTTTATTTATTAAAAATTTTCGCACTTCTATTTCTGCTTTAATAATTAAGTTCCANTATTCTGACTCAGAATTAGTTTTTTCTCCACTAATAAAATAAAATGCTTTACAGAATATTAAGAATGTTAATTCTTCAATACTCTTGCATAGCCATGCCTGCCTTTCTAAGCTATTCCATACACTTGCTTTTAATTCCTTAGATACTCTAGGTACTCTATCAAAAAACATGCCATGAAGATTTAAATCACTTACATTAACATCAATTAATTTTTCTTTATGAATATCTATAGACGCTGTTGAGTTACACATAGGACATTGGTCATCTTTNTATGGGTTTTTTTTATATATGTAGGAGCATCTTGTAAGATCTTTATTTTTGCCTTCGCAAATAAAAAAAGATGATTTTTTTTCATTTTCATCAAATTGTTGGGCTATCCAATTAAAGCGATTTTGAAATTTCATGAAAGATCTTCTATGACTCCATAAATCCCATTTTAAATTTTCTACTGGTCCAAAGGTGCTCCAATTTGAACTTACATCAATTATTATACATTTATCTTTATTTTTTGCGCTTCTTAAACCTCTTCCAACTGATTGTCCCCAAAGTACTTTAGATAGTGTGGGCCTAAGATGAACTATAATATTACAATTAGGGTTGTCCCACCCTTCAATTAATACGCCTACAGAAACCACAGCTTCGGTAACTCCTTTTTCGTGTGAGCTAAGAATCTTATTTCTTTCTCCGGTTGGGGTAAGTGCCGTTAATATTTCTGCTTTTATGCCTATTTTTTGAATATACTCCAAAGTTTTTTCTGCTACTGCAATATCTGGACAAAACCACGCTGATATTGGTTTTGGTTTAACACTTGTTCGTTCTTCTTTGTAGATAGAAAGTGCATATTCAATCATTGAAGATTTAATTATTGCATTTGATAAAATAGATATAGGAAAATCGCCATTTTTTATTTCTGCATTATTTAAGTTGAGGTCGTGAATAAAATGGGGTCTATATACAGGTTTAACTAAAACATTTTCCTGAATTAATGAATTAACATCTGCACAGTCAATTATAGCGTCAAATACTAGGCCAAGTTGATCATTTTGGTTTCCTGTTCTTCTTTCAGGAGACGCTGTCAGGCCCATTATATGACTTGTTTTTTTTCCTCTTGTGTCAAAAATGTCTAGCACTCTTTGGTAGGCAGAGCCTACAGGAGAAACTCTGTGGGCTTCATCAATTATAATTAAATCGGCGTCTGGAATTAGAGATGCAACAGCATATTTAGATCTTAAATTAGTTGATAAAATTATATCTGCATTACCAAAGCATTTTATATCTTCAGATATACCCAATTTTTTAACTTTGTGGTCTATTTTAAGCTCTTTTTCTAATTGTTCTAATAAAACTAACCTATGGCACAAGACTAGAATTTTTTTATGTCTATAAAANTTTTTTATTATCTCACTTGCTAAAACAGTTTTTCCAGCCCCTGTAGGAGCTTTTAATATAAATTTTTTGTGAGATTTGCATATTTCTTCATATTTATTAATTATTTCCTTTTGCCATTTTCTAAGGAGCATAAATTTTTCCAATATTATTAGACATTAGTTTGAAGCATTGCTGCTATGCATTTTTTTAATATATAAATATTGCATACTAAGGTAAAAATTACCATAGTTATTTTTAAAAAAATATATACGTTTNTTATGCAATAAATAANTTTTAAANAGATTGTTTGATAATTTTATTATGACCATTGAAAAAAGAAAATTTGGTAGAACTAAGCATATGAGTTCTGCAATTATATTTGGTGGAGCAGCCCTATGGCATGAATCACAGTCTACGGCTGATGAAGTTTTGGATTTACTTTTTGATTATGGGGTTAATCATATTGACGTAGCGGCAGGATACGGAGATGCAGAATTACGAATAGGGTCGTGGATGCATAGATATAGAAAAAAATTTTTTCTTGCTACTAAAACTACAGATAGAACATATAAAGGTGCGAAAGAATCTATTGTAAGGTCTTTAGATAGGTTAAAAACTGATTACATCGATTTGATGCAGATGCACAGTTTAACTAATCCTTTAGAATGGGAACAAGCCATGGGNCCTGAAGGAGCATTAGAAGCATTGAAAGAGGCTCAATCTGACGGAATTGTAAAATATATTGGAGTTACCGGGCATGGTTGGACATCAGCTGCAATGCACCAGAAAAGCATNGAACATTTTCCTTTTGATNCTATTCTATTGCCATGGAATTGGTTTTCTTCTAACTATAGAAATTATCCTAGAGATTTTAATAATACNGTAAATATTTGTAGAAAAAATAATATAGCTATTCAAACTATAAAAGCTATAGCTAGAGGTCCTTATGCAGCAGGAATGAAAAAAAATCATTCTCCATGGTATCAACCTATAGAAGATAAATTTTGTATTGAAAAATCTGTACATTGGCTATTAAGCCATAAAGACTTCTTTCTAAATTCAGTGGGTGATGTAAGTTTATTGCCTATAGTTTTAGAATCAGCAAAAAATATGGCCGCTAAGCCTTCTGATAAAGAAATGGCCGATATAAGTAAAAAAATAGGATTAGAATCNATTTTTGGNGTTTAGTGGCGCGCCCGTGAGGATTCGAACCCCAGACCTTCTGATCCGTAGTCAGACGCTCTATCCAGCTGAGCTACGGGCGCGTATTTAAATCCATATACTAATTTATAGATTTATGTAACTTTTAATTTCATATTATCTATTAGTCTCACACCTTCAATATTAACGGCTATAAAAATTCTTTTATTTAAAGAATCAATTTTTGATTCTTNAAGANTGTCNGAGTCCATAACTTCTATATAATCAATATCTTTAATACCCTTAGAAATAAATTTTTCTCTTATAGAGTTTTTTAACTTTACTAAATCGTCCCCAATACAATAATTTTTAATTGTCTCTTTTAAAATAATATTTATTTGGTTGGCAATTTGTTTATTAGTTTTGTCTAAATAAAGGTTACGTGAAGATAAAGCGCAGCCTTCATCATCTCTAACAGTCTCTATTTCAATAATTTTACATGAAATGTTTAGACTTTTAACTAAAGTTTTAATTATTAGTAATTGTTGATAATCCTTTTCTCCAAAGACNGCATAATCGGCATTNGATTGAATAAGTAATTTTGCTACTACTGTAGCTACTCCTTCAAAATGATTAGGTCTCGATTTTCCACATAATACAGAGCTTAATTTAGGNACATTNATAGTAAGGTCAAAGTCTTNGGGATACATTAAATCTACATCAGGAATAAATACAATATCACATCCTCTAGCTTTAAGTTTTGCAATATCTTCTTTTTCTGATTTTGGATATTCATCGAAGTCTTCATTTTTAGAAAATTGTTTTGGGTTGACAAAAATAGAAGCCATAATTATGTCTGCATGCTTTTTTGCTTCATCTATTAGTTTTTCATGAGCCTCATGTATAGCTCCCATAGTAGGAANTATAGCTACTGAGGCAGCAGAATTTAGAGGNCCATTTCTGTGTCTTGCTATTGCTGCTTGTAAAGCTCTTAATGACCTAACTACTTCAAATTCCATTTTAAATATACCTTATAATATTTATTACTTTTAAATATAAAATAATTGTGTACGTTATAATTTAAGCTTTTTTAAAGACTATATTATACAGACGCAAGTTAAATTTATAAAGAGATATTTAAATATGTTTTATTACACAATTGTTAATATAATTCTAACTATAATAATGTTTCAATGGGTTGTAGTTGCAGAAGATAATATTGATGAATATAAAGCCGCTCCTGAAAGTTCACTTGAAAGTATTAATAATAATAAAAATCATGTTTCTTCTAAGTTTATGGCAGTAACGGCTGACCCTAGAGCAACTCTATCAGCAGTAAAGATTTTAGAATCNGGTGGATCTGCAATAGACGCAGCTATAAGTGCTCAAATGGTCTTAAATTTGGTTGAACCTCAATCATCAGGTATTGGTGGTGGTGCTTTTATAATGTATTACGATAATAAAACAAAAAATTTATCTGCATGGGATGGAAGAGAAAAAGCTCCTTTAAATTTTAGTGAAAAAATTTTTTTAAATCAAAATGGTAANCGAAAGGGTTTTGTCGAAGCTGTTTCTGGAGGATTAGCCGTTGGAGCCCCTTCATTAATTTCATTATTAGAAAAAGTACACAAAAAATATGGAGTTATAGAATGGAATTTATTATTTGATGACGCTATTAAATATTCATTTGATGGGTTTATTGTAGGAAAACGTCTAGAAAGTCTAATTAAAAGAGCACCTCATTTAAAAAATTCTATTACAGCAAAAGATTATTTTAAAATAGGTGACGGAGGATTAAAAGAAGGTGAACTAAAAAAGAATATTGCTTTTGGACAAACATTACAAAAAATTAAAAATGCTGGTTCTAAGGCTTTGATAGATGGGCTAGTACCTGAGTCTATAATTAAAGTAGTAAATAATCATTCTAGCAATCCTGGAAATTTAACTTTGGAGGATTTTAAAAATATTAATCCAGAAATTCAAAACCCAGTTTGTTCGTTCTACAGGCATTGGAAGATATGTGGTATGGGTCCTCCGAGCTCAGGTGGAATTACTGTTCTTCAAATTTTAGGAATATTAAATAATTTTGACTTAAAAAAAATGGATGAAGAATTAGTATGGCATTTGTTTTTGGAAGCTACTAAGCTGGCTTATTCTGATAGAAACTATTATATAGCTGATATAGACTTTATAGATTTTCCTATGAAAGATATGCTTTCAAACTCATACCTGAAAGATAGGTCAAAATTAATAAAATTTAATAATGTATTAAAATCAATAGAGCCAGGAGAGTTTGAAAAATATAAAACGTCTAAAAGGGGAAGTGATTCTATTAGCGAAAGGCCATCAACTACGCATATATCTATTATTGATATGCAAGGTAATGCTATTTCAATGACCTCATCTATAGAGTTTATGTTTGGAAGTGGTTTAATGTCTTCAGGTTTTTTATTGAATAATCAGATGACAGATTTTTCTTTTTATCCAAAAGATGAGGCGGGAAATTTAATTGCAAATCGACCACAGGCTGGAAAAAAACCACGGTCGTCTATGTCTCCTACTGTTGTATTTGACCCAGAAGGAAATATAAAAATGATTTTAGGCTCACCTGGAGGTTCAAGAATTATTTGTTACGTTGCTGCTTCGTTAATAAGAATAATTGATATGAATATTGATCCAATAGCTGTAACTAAAGAACCTAATATTTGTAATAGAGGTGGTAAAACGACTTTAGAAATTGGAGAAATAGGAGATTCTTTGGAAGAAGCCCTTAAATTAAAAGGTCATGAAATACAGAGAAAAAATATGACAAGCGGTTTACATATTATTTATAAAGATGATTCAGGTTCTTTTTATGGTATAGCAGATCAAAGAAGAGAAGGTGCAGCATATGGCTTGTAGAAGTCTAGCAATTATAATATATTATGCTTTTATANTNGTTAGGAGTTTTTTAATTGAAAATAAGCAATGAACAAATAAAAGAATTTAAAGAACTAGGCTATCTTTTTATTGAAAATGTTTTTGATGAAGAAGAAGTCAAAACAATGACAAAAGAGCTTCCTGATTTATACAATATGGACAGGAAAGAGGTTCAAAGAGAAAAAAACGGTAAAGCGGTAAGAACCATATTTGCGGCTCATAAGTTCAATACTATATGTGAAAAAATTTCAAGACATCCCCGTATTGTAAATCCAGCAAAACAATTGTTAGGAGGGGATGTTTATATCCATCAATTTAAGATAAATGCTAAAGCTGCCTTCGATGGTGATTTATGGCAATGGCATCAAGATTATGGTACATGGAAAAATGATGATGGTATGCCTGAAGGATTAGCTTTAAATGTAGGATTATTTTTGGATGATGTGACTCAATTTAACGGACCATTAAATTTTATNCCTCGTTCTCATCGTGAAGGNTATATAGATGCATCTCATGATGTTGTAACTACTTCATANCCTCTCTGGACTATTAATAATCAAACTATTGCAGAATTAGTNAATAAAGGCGGTATAGTAGCACCTTCAGGTAAAGCTGGCTCTATGATATTTTTTGATTCATCATTGGTTCATGGTTCTCCATCTAATATGTCGCCTTGGGATAGAACAATAATTTATATATCTTTAAATAGAACAAGTAACCATATTACAAAGTTTAATCGTCCTGAACANATTGCTCATAGAGATTTTGATCCTATAACTTGTTTAGATGATAACTGTTTAAAGTAATTATTTGAAAATGATTTAATGCATATTGACTTATCAGATCAGTTAATAAACTTTTATAAAGATAATAAGAGTTTTAAAATAGGTATTATAGGTGCCGGTAAATTTGCTACTATGTTTCTTGTGCAGGCTTTTAAAACTAAAGGTTTCATTATATCTGCAATAGCGGATCTTGATTTTAATAGAGCCAAACAAGCTCTTCATTCAGCAGGTGCTGAAAAAGAGTTAGAAACGAGTAGTCTAGAGAATGCCCTAAAATCAAATAAAATTTGGTATACAGATTCAGGTGTTGAATTAGCAAAAGCTGAGCAACTTGATTTAATAATTGAAGCCACAGGAAATCCTGAGGCAGGCGTTGACCATTGTTTGGAGGCATTTAAGGTTAAGTCACATGTGGTATTAGTTACTGTTGAAGCAGATGTTTTATGTGGAGCTGCTTTAGTTAAAAGAGCCAATGAAGCTGGCGTGGTTTGTTCTATGGCTTACGGCGATCAGCCAGCATTGATTTGTGAGTTAATAGAACGAGTGAAAACTTCAGGCTTTGAAGTTGTTTGTGCTGGAAAAGGAACGCAGTATTTACCTGTATATCATAAAAGCACCCCTGAAACAGTATGGAATTATTATGGACTTAGTGTCCAAGAAGCGCAGGCGGGAGGATTAAATTCTAAAATGTTCAATTCATTTTTAGATGGAACAAAATCAGCAATTGAAATGGCTTCAGTAGCAAATGCTACTGGATTGAATGTTCCTGAGGATGGATTATTATTTCCGGCAACTGGCACTTCTAAACTTGCTCAAGATTTAAAGCCAAAAATAAATGGAGGACTTTTGGCAGATAGTGGTATGGTAGAAGTTGTTTCATCTTTAAATAGAGATGGAAGTCAAATAAAAGACGATTTGCGTTATGGTGTTTTTGTGGTTTTTAAAGCAAATTCTTCATATGTGTCTAGGTGCTTTAATGAGTATGGCGTACCTGTAGACGATAGTGGTGAATTTGCAGCACTATGGAGGCCTATCCATTTAATTGGATTGGAGTTAGGTTTTTCCGTTGCGAAAGTTCTTATAGATAATCAATCAACAGGTGCGACTAGGAGTTTTAAAGGCGATGCTGTTGCTGTAGCAAAAAAAGATTTAATTAAAGGACAAGTTTTAGATGGAGAGGGAGGAAAAACTGTTTGGGGAAAGTTAATTCCAGCAAATAGGTCAATTTTTATTAATGCATTGCCTATAGGTTTAGCATCTAAAGTTAAGTTAATTAATGATGTAAAAGAAGGTCATATTATTTCTCAAAAAGATGTAATGTTAGAAAAAAAGTCCAATGCTTATATACTTAGAAAAGAGATGGAAAACGATTTTTCAAACGAGAGTTTAGTTGAATAATAGATTATTAAATTATAAAAATTTTTCACCGCGTATAGCGGATAACTTATCTATGGATAAAACAAGTTGGGTAATAGGAAATACTGAAATCAATCAAAATGTTAGTATTAATAAAAGAGTAGTTTTGAGAGGTGATGGAGCAGAAATTAAAGTTGGCAAAAATGTAATATTTTTGGATAGAAGCACAGTACATGTAGCTAGTGAAATGATGGGGTCTTACATAGGAGATAATTCAATAATTGGAAGATATGCTTTAGTCCATGCGTGTAAAATTGGAAATAATGTTATTTTAGGTGATCAAGCTATTGTAATGGATGGATCAAATATAGGAGACAATTGTATTATAACTGCAAATTCACTTGTGCCACCAGGAAAAAGTTTTCCAAAAAATTCTTTATTATCTGGTGCTCCTGCTAAAGTTGTAGGTACATTAGCTAATAGTGATTATCAAAAGTTTAAAAAAGAAATTATTGAAAAAAATATAGTCAAATCACTAGTACGAGCAAAATTAGAAGGATCTGATCCACTTGCAGAATTAGGAACTCATCCTTGGATAAATTATAAAAAGGGGAAAGAGAATATTGATCCGGAAGCTTTCGTTGCTCCAGATGCTATTTTGAGAGGAAATATTACAGTTCATGAAAGAGCAAGTTTATGGTTTTCAACTATTGTTTCAGCTCAAGCTGGGGGAAATATTGAAATAGGTGAGGGTTCAAATATTCAAGATAATACTATTATAAATGTGAAAGATGGATCTCTAGAAATTGGTAAATTTGTTACAGTAGGACATAATGTAAGGCTAGGAGCATGCAGAATTGATAATGGATGTTTAATAGGCATGGGTTGTACAATTGAAGATGGAGCTATTGTAGAAGAGAATGCTTTTGTGGGTGCTAGAGCAATAGTAAAAGCTAATACTATAGTAAAAGCCAATACTATTTTTGCTGGTAGGCCTGCAAGTTATTTTAGAGAAGTAAAAGAAGAAGAAGCAAAATTTTTTAAAATGGGTCAAAAATTTTATGAAAAATTTGCAGCAGATTATATTATAGAATTTAAAAAATTAAATGTAGCTAATCTATGATATTCACAACCTTAATAAAACTTCTAGTAATAGCTGTGCTATTAATAATATTGAGAATTCTTTTTCCTAGTTTAGTCAGAGGTTTTAAAAGAATTATGTTTATTATAATAATAGCTATGATTCTATTTGCTTTAGTAGTTACTTACTCTTAATTCTGGAACAATCTCTTTTTTATTATGGTAGTGTATGTCTTCCTCCATCTGTAACTAAAGTTTGACCTGTAGTAAAATTAGATTTTTCTGATAATAAATAACAAACAGTATTAGCAATATCTTCAGCTTTTCCTATTCTTTTTAATGGAGTGGAGTCAATCATATTTTTTCTGGTTTTTTTATCAAGTGACTCGATCATATCCGTTTCAATTAAACCTGGGGCTACAGAATTAATTCTTACATGTGGTGCTATTGCAGCTGACATATTTCTAACCAGTGCAATAACTGCAGCCTTTGAAGTTCCATAAGTAATCATATTTGGCCTCATACCCAAACCTGCTATTGATGTTATACAGACTATTCTTCCGTATTTTCTTTTAAGCATCCCTGGCAGAACAGCTTTTATTGGTAACAAAGTTCCATCTACATTAGTTGCCATTGTTTTTTTCCATGTATTATAATTTAATTCTAAAGGGTCTTTGGATATAAGTGCAATTCCTGCATTAGTTACTAAAAAATCAATATGCCCTAATTTTTTTTTAGTTTGTCTGATTAAATATTTTATATCTGTTTCTTTAGATACATCGGCTTTTATAATTTCTGATTTTACTTCTTCATTCGCAACTAATTTTTGTGTTTTTTTAGCAGCTTTTAAATTGGAGTTATAATTTATTACAATATTTGCACCATTCTTTGCGAGGTTTATAGCTATGGCTCTTCCTATCCCTCTAGAAGCTCCAGTAATTAAGGCAACTTTTCCTTCAAATTCGTTTTTTTTTCTCATTATATTAAGTTTCCAATCATATCTATTTCATATAAAGTTAATTAATATATAGTATTAGATTAAACTAAAAAATATAAATGTTAAGGAGTTAAAATGAAAAATTTATTTTTATTAATATTGTTTATGATTTCAATAATAACAAAAGTTACATTTGCTGATTCATTAGATGAGGCAATTAATAATTCAGATAGAACTCCATTATTTGCTGAACGAGATATTTATAGAAACCCTAAGGAGACTCTACAATTTTTTGGAATAAAAAATGATATGTCTGTTATAGAACTATGGCCGAGCCGAGGGTGGTACAGCGAAATATTAGAACCTTACTTATCCTCAGAGGGTAAATTTTTGGCGGCGGATTTTGATCCGAATTATGCATCATGGACGCCTAAAGTCATCAAGCGTAATACAGAAAACAGAGCGAAAAGTAAACTTTTATCTAATATGAAAATGATAACTTTATATATTGATGATACTCCTTTGGAAAGAAAAGAATCTGTTGATATGGTCTTAACATTTCGAAACCTACATAATTGGCTTAAAGCTGGATTACTGATGGATGTTTTTAGAAAATCTTATGATGTCTTAAAACCTGGAGGAATATTTGGCGTTGTAGAGCATAGAGCGATACCTGGTACTTCAGTGGAAGATATGAATAAAAGTGGATATGTTACGGAAGAACTTGCTATTGAATATGCGGAAAGAGCTGGTTTTGTTTTTATAGGCAGCAGTGAAATTAATTCTAATCCTAAAGATACTAAATTACATCCAAAAGGTGTGTGGACCTTACCTCCAACTTTAAGATTGGGAGAAGAAGATAGAGAAAAATATATAGAAATTGGTGAGAGTGATCGTATGACTTTAAAATTTATTAAAGCAAAATAGTTTATTTAAATTTTTCTTTAATAGGAGAGAAGTATATAAGTGTGAGTATTGCTCCATCAGTTAGCGTAGCCATATATTGTAAACTATATGTAATTGGATTTAAGATTTGTATCTTTCCTAATAATATACAAAATATGTATATAAGGACTACGTAAAGAAATAAGTTTTTTCCAAATTTTTTAAAAGTGTATAAACTGTATATTGCAATAATATAAATTATTAATGTTAGTACTACGATGAAAATTCCTAAAGGAGTATCGAAGAAACCTTTATCTAAATTTTTAGAGAGTTCTATGACTTGTGTACTTTGATACTTAAAAGATAGTATTATAGAAACAAATAAAAATATGTTTGCTAGTATTAAATATTTAAAAATCTTTTCTATTTTCATAATAAAACTACATAAATCAAAAAGGGAAGTTTAAAACTTCCCTTCGTGATAATTAATTAGGTATTTTGATAAATTGAGGAGTTTTCCTAAATCTAACAATTTTACCTAATTTACAATATATATCACTAGACACAGGACCACCTCCTTTCAGTTATTTAACATATAATAACTATATATGTATTTCTGAGACTTAATCAAGAAATACTAATTAAGGTCTTTATATTGTTTCATAAGGATGATCTTTAAATAAATTTTCTTTAAATTTTAAACCATGTCCAGGCTTATCTGGAGGTATTGCAAATCCATTCTGAGGAATAATAGGTTCTTCCCATAGGTGGTTATACCATCCCATATGTTCAAGCCAAGAAGCATTCTTAATTGATGCATTGAGGTGAGTATTTAATTCCATAAATAAATGTGGAGCAATAGTAATATTCGTTTTATGTGCTAAATCAGCAATTACTTTTAATTCAGTGTAACCACCCCTCATAAGATCTGGCTGTAAGTTAGAAACTAATTTATTATGCATAAAAACCTTCATATCATGATGTGTGAAATGATTTTCACCAGTTGCAATAGGAATATTTATTGAATTGGCAATTTTTTTATACCCTTCAAAGTCATCTGCAATAATTGGTTCTTCTAAAAATTCAATATTATAATTTTCTATAGCTTTTCCAAATTTAATTGCTTCATCAGGGTTCCATCCTTGATTTACATCAATCATAATCTTTATTTCTTCACCTAATTCTTGCCGCATGTCTCTTACGTTTGCGACATCTTCGTCGTGAGTAAAACCCCAAGCAACTTGCATTTTTATAGCTTTATATCCTTCAGAGACAAATTTCTTTGCTTTCTCAATCATACCATCATGACCAAGGCCTCTATAACACCCAGAACCGTATACAGCGAGAGGTTTATTAGACCCTCCCCAGAGTTTCCATAACGGCTGATTTTTATACTTACCCAATAAGTCCCAAAGAGCAATGTCGATAGCAGATATACCCATGACCGTAATACCCATACGCCCTTGTATAAAAGTTGCATCCCACATTTCTTTCCATATACTTTCAATATTTCCCGCTTTCTTTCCTATTAAAATGGGTTTCAACATTTCATGAATACACATTTCTATGGTTTGCAATCCTCCTATTATGGGATGCAAATATCCCATTCCAGAAATGCCTTCAGAAGTTTCTATTTCCAATATTAATAAATCTATATTTTTCATACCTACAAAACCAATTTTTGGAGGTTCTTCAAAAGGTACGGATAGTAATGTTGTTTTGATATCAGTAATAATCATTTTATTTTTCTTTCAATTTTTTTAAAAAATTAATAATACCAGAAGTTGTTTCTTTAGGGGCTTCTTGTTGCACCCAGTGTCCAACATTATTTATTATGATTTTTCCATAAAAATCATTACAGTGTTTGCCAGGATTTTCATATGCATCAAATTTATTATTAAATTTTCTTATACTATCTTTTTCACCTCCAATAAAAAAACTTGGCACTTCTATTTTAAGACTTGATAACTCAGGCAGCCTTTCCCAGTCTCTATCTTGGTTTCGATAACGGTTAATAGGTCCTCTAAACCCGCTTTTTTTAAATTGTTCTACATAAAAATTTAAATCATCTTCTGAGAGCCAATCAGGAAAAGGCATGGGATTTATTAATCCATCTAGCAATGTACTATTTTTATCAGGATTGCTTCTTACCTTTGCATCTCTTCCCTCACCAGATCCCCAGTAATATATTTTCCTCAAGGAATCTGCAATATCCTTTTCTAATTCTTTTTCTGCCACCCCTTCTTTTTGAAAATATAATTGGTAGAAAAATTTATCTTTATAAATTTGTCTCCATAGTTCAATATTTGAAATTTTACCTCTTCTTGAATGCGGAACACTTAGACCTATGACAGCTTTAATTTTTTTTGGATAAAGAGCTGCGGCATTCCAACATATTGGGGCACCCCAGTCATGTCCTATTAAGATAGCTTGTTCTACATTTTCTTTATTTATAATATTTATGATATCTTGAATAAGTGATGGCATATCATATTTTTCTACTTCTATTGGTTTCGAACTATTTCCATAACCGCGCACATCAATAGCAATAACTTTATAACCTAGTTCTGCAACTGGCTTTATTTGATGCCTCCAGGAATACCAGGATTCTGGCCATCCATGCACCATTATAACAAGTGGTCCTTCACCATGCTCAATTGCAAATATATTTACGTCGTTTAATTCATAGATTTTATTTTTAAAATTGTATTTCATTAAATTATGCTTTCATTATTTTTTCAAAAATTTCTTGAGATTTGGTTTAAAGTAAGCAGGGCCTTTCATAACTTTTCCTAATTCATTATAAATTGGTTTGCCATTTTTATCTAATTTACTCATGTTAGATTTTTGTACTTCATCAAAGCATTCGTCTAAGTTTATTCCAAAAGCGTGTCCTGCTCCATATGTAACATATAAAATATCTGTTAAAGCATCAGCAACTTCTAATAGATCTTTTTCTTTTATTGCTTCTTTAAGTTCCTCTAACTCTTCTTCTATTAATTTTATTCTAAGATTAACAATATCTTTATTAGGAAATCCAGACTTTGTTTTAACTTCTTGACCAAATGTCGCCATAAACTCTTTTACTTTTAAAAAATTACTCATATTGACTCCTTTATGGTGCACCCGATAGGATTTGAACCTACGACCTTTGCCTTCGGAGGGCAACGCTCTAATCCAGCTGAGCTACGGGTGCTATATAAAGTATAGTATATAAAAATTAGTGATATGTTAAAATTAATTTAATGAATAAAAAAAATAAAAAAATCTTATGGCAAATCATTCAAGAAGCGGGAAGATATTTGCAAGGAAAATTGCCAGAATATCCTCATCATCCAAATGGTCGCAATGCTTATGCTCATATAGCTTTGTCTATCAAAAAAAAATTTAAAGTTTCTTATAAAGATATTGATGATGAGAAATTAAATGAGGTAATAAAATACATTAATTATTTAAAAGATAATCCATAAAACTATAATTCCCATATTCTATCTGAATATCTATTCATAGCTGTTATTTTACGAACAGGGATACTAATGTCTCTATTATATATTTCTTTTTTTAACCAATCTAATTCTTTAATATAATCATGAGTTTCTATCCACCAAACTTTTCCATTCACTTGATCGGCGGGTCGCCAGCGATACCCATTTCTTTTTAGAAGTGACCTTTTGTTGAAAGGAGCATCTACTGCTTTTACCAAATAGCTTGGAGTAGCAGCAAATTCTCTACAAATAGAAAATACAGATTTATTTGTTACAGGTAAATTTTCAGATAAAAGAGCAAGACAAGCCTCGCAGTCGTTTAATGCGTCATGCCCGTCATAAAACCATCCATAATCCATTCCTAACATTTCTAGTTTAGCAGAATTAAAACCTTCTTTGAGCCAATTAATTGATTTAAATGTGCAGGCCCACGCAACATTTTTAAAGCAATCCCAATGACTTTCTACCATCGGTCTATCAAATGATGCATTGTGAGCAATAATTAAGTCTGTATTTTTTACGATTTGATTTATTTCTTCAGCTTTAATATTTTTATTTGCAACCATTTCATTTGTTATTCCCGTTATAAGTTGCGCTTCCTCAGATATTGGAATTGCGGGTTCTCTATAACCGTTAAAAGATTTATTTTTATTTATTATTGTTATTTTGCCGCTTGGTACTTCATACTGAAAAGGTAACATTGCAAGTTGTATTACATCATCATGTCCTATATTAAGCCCAGTCGCTTCAACATCTATGACGATACCTTTTTTGCATTCCTGAGTGGTTTCTTCATTTAATTTTTCAGGCAAATGAAGTTTTCTAATTAATTTCCATTCAGAGTCATCTACTTGTGTGTTAACTATTTCTGAAATTTCATTTTTATATTTTTTATATTTATTCATTAATAATTTTTTATATTGTTAGCATTAATCGTATTTTTAGATAATTATTATTTTAGTAGTTAAGTAATATCATAATTTTTGTTAAATTTATTATTTTTTATGCTTTTAATTAAAGTTGACAAAATAGGTAAAGATAAAAGAAAAGATAATAACCATACACCATGACTATACCTTGCTACCCCTTCGTAAAATAAAAATACGAAATGACCAGAAAGAATTGCTGCAGCAATAATTCTATTTTTATAGGAAGTACTTTTAGCTAATAAAATATAAATTACGCATAAAAATATTAGAATGTACCATGGCTCTTTATAAGAAATCCAAATATTAATATGGTTAAATATTTGTGTGCAGGCAGAAGATTGATAATTTATGCAATCGTACCATCTTTCAGGACTATTTCTCATGTTATTTCCTATAGTCGCGGAATTTGTAATGAGAACAAATTTATTTCCGTAAAATATATTATGAAATGTTATTAATAAAATTGGACTGAATCCTATACTTAAAGGAAAAATTTTTAATATATTTTTTGTAATAATAAAATATATCGAAAAGCCACTTAATAATACAGCTACTAAAGGCACATAGTTGGGTCTGAGAGAAATTGCAATAAAAAGTAAAAATCCTGCTTTTAATAAATCATTGTTCGAATAATCATAATTATCTTCTTTCCATAAAAGTAAAAATGCTATTAGAAGACAAGATATTGCTATTCCTGCACCAAAACCTTCAATTGTATATTTAGCAATATAAATTTGATAAAACCCAAATGCTTCAAAAAGCGGTATGATAAAAAAACAACATAACATTATAATCTGCCATTTTTTATTAAAAATTCTCTTTAGGATAGATCTTATAGCAATTGGTATTAGAGAAATAATTAATAATAATCCGAAAATACTTTCTCCAAAGAAAGGCATAGTTATTCCATAAATATAGCGTAAGCCCGGCATCATATAAAATATATCTTCGCTTCCTCTTAACCACTCATACAGATTATTATAATATAAAGCTGACATCATATCTCGAGCAAAAGAGTAATGCGTCAATCCATCATTTCCTCTTCCCATGTATGGCAAACCTGAAAAACTAGAAGGATGGCCTCCTCTATAATGCTGGTCGGCCATATATATTAATATGCACGAAACAGAAAAAATTATAAGTGTATAATCTCCTCTATTTAAATTTGTTAGTAATAATAAAATTATAATTGCCGATAAAAATGATATGATTGAGATTAAAATATTTCTATTATTATTTATTGATATACTTAAGGGGTTGTTCTTATAAAAGTCACTAGCATAAATAGTTAAGTTTTCNTGTGANTGCCAATAAGTAACTTTTAAAGTTAAACATTTTTTATTTTTCGNAAAATTTTCTTNCCACAAATTATCTATTTTTAAAAATATTTTTCCTGTCCAACATAATTCTTTTGAATTTTCACTTTTGGGAATTGAGAATGAAAAAACTAATGGGTAATATGCNCCAGACGAGCCTAAGTTGTTTCCAAAATNGTTATATTTAGCATTATTTAAAATACCAACTCTAAAATCATATCTATCTTTAAAATTTAAACTATTAACTATTTTGCTCATTTGCGGCTTATCAAAGAAAGAATCAGAGGAGTAGGCCCATGGATTATTTGTTTTTAAAAATGTATTAGCGGGATAAGATTCAAAAGGTTGATTTAAAGAGATCCAATCTTCCTTTAATACATCCGATATTTCGATTGGTAATTCTGCATTTAGATATTTGTCTTGAGGAGAATATATTTGTTCTCCAACCTCTATTTTAGGCATATATAAAAAGCCTTTTAAAATAATGTTGGATATTATTATTATCGTCGCGGAAAACCAGTAAACTTGATTATTGGTTATTTTTTTAAGGAATATTGCATATAGAGTTATTAAAATAGCAATAAATGAAGACCAATTCGCGTAGGGTAAGTCAAAACATAAAATTACAAAGAGTAATAATAATATACTTGAAATGTAACCTTTAAGGTTGCTGGCTATTTTTCCAAAACTTATAAGCATCAATAATCATATCTTTGTCAGTATATTTTGGTTTCCATCCTAGTCTAGAATATGTATCTGAAATATCAACGATATAATTTTTGTTTGCTATTTTATATTGTTCCGGATGTAGAATAGTATAACCAATATTGTCTAATAATTTTAATGTACTTTTAACAAGTATTGCTGGAAGAGGTAATAACATAGATTTAGATTTTACCTCTTCAATAACTTTCTTTAATAGCATTTTTACATTGGTTCCTGGCAATGATCCTAGGTTCAACTCTATATTAGGAAACTCTTTTTTTACCGCTAAAATAGCTGCATTTGCACAATCTTCTACAGAAACCATTTGATAATAATTTAAACCGTTACCTATAAGCGGTACTGGTTTATTTTTTGCAATTGCTTCAAATAATTTTTTCATAACTCCTAATCTACCAGGCCCCATTATTAGTCTTGGTCTGAGAATAGTTGTATTAAGTCCCTTTTTGCGGCTTTTAATACATAAATTTTCAGCTTCTAATTTACTTTTACCATAGGGTCCCAGGGGCTTTCTAATATGATTTGGTTTTATAGGAATGCTACTAGGTATGCCATAGACCATGTCAGAAGAAAAAAATATTAGACCTTTCACATTATATTTTATGCAAGCATTTATTAGAAAATTAGTTCCTATTACATTTACTTCTCTAAACCAATTTAGTTGTTTTAAAAAAGGAATCTTATTATGATACTGTCGCGCGGCTAAGTGAATGACGATATCGTCTTTATTTAATTTAGGTATAATATTTTTTGAAATATCACACATTTCATGGATTACTTGTGGGCTAGTTTTTACAATAAATTTTTGCTTATCGGCTATTACAATTTTATTTTTTGGAATTTTATTTTTTATAAGTATGTTAGCAATTTTTTGGCCTAAAAATCCTGCACCACCAATTAATACCCATCTAGACATGTCATGTAACCTTAGCAGATAGAGCCAATAGTATTAAGCCTATACTTATAAAAACAATTGCTGCTATTCTTAAAATATTTATTTCTTCATGAAATATTAGCCAAGCTAAAATTGTTACTAATATATAACCAAGCGCTTGAAATGGATAAGCTAAACTAACCTCTACTTTAGAAAGAACCCATAACCATATTATTATGGATACTCCATAGGATATAAAGCCTCCTATAATGTAAGGGTTTGCAATAATTGATATAAAAGTTTGAAATAAGTTACTATTCAAGTTTATAGGTGCAAATTTTTTCATACCAATTTTTAAAAAAATTTGAGCCAAAGCATTTAATAGGACGCTAATAATTATAATTACAAAATTCATATATTTTTAATTTTTAGTTAACTCAAGAAATACATCTTCTAAGTCAGGTTCTACTGAATTAATATTTTTTATTTTCAAATTATTTTCATATATTTTTTCAATTAAAACTCCTTCATTAGTCTCACTTGGCTTAAAAGTAATTTTAATTTGATTTTCACTTATTAATTTAGCATTTAAATTTTTTAATTTAAAGGTTTTTGGAAGTGCTTTTTCAAGAGTAATAATTAATTCTTTTCTATCTAATTTTTTTAACATATCAGAAGTTTTGCCTTCAGCTATAATTTCTCCTTTATTTACTATTGCTAGTGAATCACACATTTCTTCTGCTTCCTCTAAATAGTGTGTAGTAAGTATAATGGTTACTCCTGCCGAATTTAATTTTTTTATTTCGCTCCATAAAGTTTGTCTTAATTCAACGTCAACTCCCGCAGTTGGTTCATCTAAAATTAATATAGGAGGTCTGTGTACCATGGCTTTGCCAATCATTAATCTTCTTCTCATACCCCCTGACAAACTTCTTGCATATGCGTTGGCTTTATCTTTTAGTCCAATTGATTCTAATATTTCTTCTATACATTGTTCATTTTTTGGAACACCATAGTAACCGCTTTGATACTTTAAAGTTTCGAGTGGAGTAAAAAATGGATCTAATACTAGTTCTTGAGGTACAACACCAATTGCTAGTTTTGCATTTCTTTGTCTAAAATCAATATTATTATTCCAAACAACAACTTTTCCTTCTGTTTTATTAACTAAACCTGCAATAATATTAATTATTGTGGATTTGCCTGCACCATTGGCACCTAGTAAACCAAATATAGATTTCTTTGGAATTTTCAGATTTATACCTTTAAGCGCTTCAAACTCATTATTTTTGCCAAGATTATATGTTTTTTTTAAATCTTCTATTTTAATGGCATAATTATTTTTATTATTCATAAATTAACACTTTAAAAATTATAAAATATTTGTCATAAGTGTCGGTAACATTTTCATAGGTTAAGTTCAATATATTTTGTTTAAGAAGGTTTAGAATGGTTAATGTTAAAGATAAAAAAAAATTAGATACTAAAATTGTTGAGAGCAGAAAATTATATTGTGAGGGTGGCACTATAGATTCAGGGCATCCGAGAGTATATTTGGTAATTGGTGAAAATGACCAATCTGTTTCATGTCCTTACTGTGGACAAGTTTTTACTTTACATAAAAAATTTCACTAAGATTTTTTTATTTTTATAAAATAATAAGCTATTATTGTACCAACTAATGCTAAAAAAGCAGAAGTATAAAATGCTTTATTATATAATATTTGATAAAGATCTCCAGATATAGCTATTGTAATAGATAATAACGCTCCCATAGCAATTGCGGAATACAATGCTTGACATTTAGCTTGAGCCCTATTTGGCATTACTTCAGATATAAAGTGTATAGCAGCAATATGAGTTAAACCAAAAGTAAAAGCGTGCAGATTTTGTATTATAGATATATATAAAATGTTATCTGCATGTACCATTAAAATCCACCTAATTGTGGCAATAATTCCAGCTATAATAATAAATATTTTTGAATTAAATAAGTTTTTCACTTTAAAAAATAAAGCAAGTAAAATTATTTCAAAAATTACTGCTTCTGCCCAAAGCATGCCAATAATAGCTTCATTTATTCCAATACTTTTCCAATATATTGAAGAAAAAGCATAGTATATTCCATGACTGCTTTGAATTGCGCCGCAAGCTAATAAAAAAGGAAGAAAACTTCTATTTTTTAGTAACCCAAATATACTTATATTGTGTCTTGAAGGTAAAGACTTAATTTTTGGTACTAAACATATTGATAAAAAGACAATGGTGGCTCCACAAGTCATTAAAATTGGAATGTATGAAATCCCTTTATTATTTACATATATTCCTACTAAGAAAGAGGCTAGAATAAATGATATTGAACCCCATAATCGGGTTTTTCCGTAATCGAATTTATATATCTTAATTGCTGTAGTTGTTAGACTTTCTGTTAAAGGCATTAAAGGAGCAAATAAAGCCCAACTTATTACGGCAATCACTGATAAAGTAAAAAGTGAATCTATAAAGTTTAAAGAACACAATAAAAATATTGCCGCAATGGATAGAAAAAACATTGGTAGCCTTCTATCACCATATTTATCTCCAATTCCTGCAAAGAAAGGATTTGAAAAAAGTTTAACAAATACGGATAAAGATAAAATTATTGCTATGTTGCGTGAATCAAATCCTTTGTAGGAGAGCCATAAAGGCCAAAAAGGAGCATTTATGCCTATTACTAAAAATATAGAAAAATAGATAAAAGAAAGTTTGTTAGAAATTTTATTTTTAAGTAACATAATTAGCTGATGGCATTATTTATTTCTAGATGCAAGATAATTTTAAAACTAAATAATGAAATTTATATAAATTACAATTATAATTAATTATTGATTAGGTAAAAATATGAATTCTGAAATAAATAATAAAAATAAGTCCCTTACTCTTGTAGATGGTTCAGGTTTTATTTTTAGAGCTTATTATGCATTACCTCCGCTTACAAGGAAAGATGGCACTCCAATAAATGCAGTAATGGGTTATTGTAATATGATTTGGAGATTAATTGCTGAAACTAAGACAGATAATTTGGCTGTTATTTTTGATACAGCTTCTAAATCATTTAGAAATCAAATATATGCTAATTATAAAGCTAATAGGTCTGATGCTCCGGAGGACTTAATTCCTCAGTTTTCATTAATAAGAGAGGCTACACGTGCATTTAACATTCCATATATAGAACTAAAAGGATATGAAGCGGATGATATTATTGCAACTTATGCAAAAAGAGCAGAAAGCGTAGGCTGGACTGTAGATATTATTTCTTCTGATAAAGATCTGATGCAATTGGTAAATGACAAAATTAAAATGATAGATCCTATGAAAATGACAAATATAGGAAGAGAAGAAGTATTTAAAAAGTTTGGTGTTTATCCTGATAAAGTTGTTGATGTTCAAGCGCTTGCTGGAGATAGTACAGATAATATTCCTGGAGTTCCTGGTATCGGAATTAAAACAGCAGCAGAGCTGATCAATCAATATGGAAATTTAGAATCTTTATTAAAAAGGGCAGAAGAAATTAAACAACCCAAAAGAAGAGAAAATTTATTGGCTTTTGCAGATTTAGCAAGAGTAAGTATGAAATTAGTTACTTTAGATAGCAATGTTAATGATATAGATAGTTTTGAGACATTTTATAGAAAAGATATTGACATAGACAAGTTAAAAAATTTTCTTATTGAACAGGGTTTTAACAGCTTAATAAGTAGGTTGCCTAACAAAGAAGATTTTAATCATAATAATTCTGCGTATGTAGTTTTGCCGAATGATAATAAAAATGAAGTTAAAAAAGTTAAAGTAGAAAATAATTATCGCTTGATCACTAGTACCATAGAGTTAGAACATTGGTTAGAAAAAATATATAAGACTGGTATTGTTGCTATTGACACTGAAACAACTTCTATAAATGCTATGTCAGCGGAATTGGTAGGCATATCTTTAGCAGTTGATGTTGGAGATGCTATTTATATACCTATTAATCACAAAGTAAAAGAACATGATAAAGTTATAAAAATCAAAGAGCAGATTTCTTTAGATAAAATTATTAATTTTTTAAAACCTATATTAGAAGACCCTAGTATTATAAAAGTAGGCCAAAATATTAAGTATGATTTAAATATATTATATAATACAGCGAATATAAATATACATCCGATTCATGACACTATGCTTATGTCTTTTTGTTTGGATGCTGGAAAGCATCTAGGACATGGCATGGATGCGCTGGCCAAAAACCATTTAAATATTGATACAATAAGTTATTCTGATGTAACAGGTAAGGGTAAAGATCAGTTAACATTTGATTATGTTTCAATAGATAAAGCAAAAGAATATGCAGCTCAAGATGCTGATATAACTTTTAGGCTGTATATGTATTTTAGAAAAAGATTACATGAAGAACAAATGGTAACTTTTTATGAGGTAATTGAAAGAAATTTACCCAAAGTAGTGTCTGTTATGGAGAGAAATGGTGTAGGTATTGATGCAAATTATTTAAATAAACTTACTGAATTATTTTCTAATAAAATGGAGCCTCTTCAAGATAAAGTTTATGATTTATCTGGCGAAGAATTTAATATTTCATCTCCAAAACAGCTAGGAGAAATATTATTTTCTAAATTAGGATTAAAAGGAGGCAAAAAAGGTAAATCAGGATTATACTCTACTTCTGCGGAAGTTTTAGAAAAGTTGAGCAATGAAGGAAATGAACTTTGTCAGATAATTTTAGAATGGAGAGCACTACAAAAATTAAAAAGTACATATAGTGAGGCATTAGTTAATCAAATTAATATTAAGTCTAATAGGGTACACACTAATTTTCAGATGACTGGGGCTATGACAGGTAGGTTCTCTTCTAGTAATCCTAATCTTCAAAATATTCCTATTAAGACGGATGACGGAAGAGCAATCAGAAAAGCTTTTATTGCTTCAAATAATAAAAAAATTGTGGCATTTGATTATTCTCAGATAGAATTGAGGGTTTTAGCTGAAGTAGCTAATATTGAAAGTTTAATACAGGCATTTAAAGAAGGCACTGATATTCATCGATTAACAGCCTCGCAAGTTTTTCAAATTAAACAAGAAGATGTAACAACAGATATGAGGCGTGATGCTAAGGCTATTAATTTTGGAATTATTTATGGAATTTCGCAATATGGATTAGCTAAGCAAATAAACGTTTCTAACTATGAAGCAGAGGA